>DASXAI010000478.1:0-2754 GCA_036406775.1 Acidimicrobiales bacterium | reverse complement strand
GATGCGCCCGCCGACCTGGCGGCGTACTCGGAGGACGCCGCCCTCGACGACATGACGGCCGTGCTCGATCGGTCCGGCGCCGACGGCGTGGTGCTCGTCGGCATGTCGCTGGGCGGGTACCTCTCGCTGTCGTTCCTCGCGCGGCACCCGGAGCGGGTGGCCGGCCTCGTGCTCGTCGACACGGGGCCCGGCTTCAAGAACGACGAGGCCCGAGAGCGGTGGAACCGCGACGCCGAGGTCCGCGCCATCGCCTTCGAGACCGACGGCCTCGACGCCCTCGGCTCCGGTCCGGAGGTGGCGGTGAGCGCCCACGACCCGCTCGGCCTGGCCCGGGCGGCCCGGGGCATCCTCACCCAGCACGACGACCACGTGATCGCCTCGCTGCCCTCGGTACGCGTCCCGACCCTCGTGATCGTGGGCGACCAGGACGAGCCGTTCCGCGCCGCGGCCGACTACATGGCGGCCAAGATCCCGGGCGCCGAACACGTCGTGATCCCAGGCGCCGGCCACGCCGCCAACCTCGATCAGCCCGACGCGTTCAACACCGCCGTGCGACAGTTCCTCGACCGGCTGCCGGCGTGACTGGCTGAGTGATCGTCGCGGGCGGATGCGCCGGCCGCGTTGGCTGATCACGGTCGTAGTGGCCCTCGCCACGGTCGGGTACGTGACCTGGCTCGTGGTGGCCGACGGCGACGAGATCGATCGAGCGCTCCTGCGCTTCCAGGGCGCGGCGCTGCGGTGGCTGGTCGCGGCGGTCGTGCTGGAAGCGTGCTCACAGTTGGCGGCGTCGTTGATGCAGCGTCGGCTGATCAGCGCGGCGGGCACCGACATGGCGCTCCACCACGCCGTGGGTCTCGTCCTCGCCCAGAACGCCATCGGCCTGTCGGTACCGGGAGGCCCCGTCCTGGCGACGGCCTACGGCTTCCGGCAGTTGCGCCGCCGCGGCACGGACCCGGCGGCCGCCAGTTGGGTCATCGCGGCCAGCAATGTCGTGACGGGACTCGCCGTCACCGTCTTCGTGCTCTTCGCCGTGGGCGGCGCCGACGCCTGGACGATCGTCACCATCGCCGGCTTCCTCCTCGCCATCGTCGTGCTCGTCGTGGCGGTGGAGCGACCGGCGCGGCTGCGGGCGCCGGCGGTCGTGGTCCTCCACGGCGTGCGCCGGATTCGCCGGCGACCGACCGACGACGTCGGCGAGGTGGTCGACGGCGTCATCGGCCGCCTGTCCACTGTGCGGCTGCGGCGCACCGACTGGGGCGTGCTGGCCGTCTTCGCCGTCGCCAGCATCGCCACCGACTGCGCTGCACTGTTCTGTTGTGTGCACGCCGTGACCCGACTGCCGCCCGTGTGCACCAACCCGAGCCTCACGGCGCGCCAGGCTCAACGGTGCGCCCGCCTCAAGCCGCCGGCCACGGGCACGGTGCTGCTCGCGTATGCCGTCGGCCAAGGCGCCACGACCATCCCCGTCGTGCCGGGCGGCATCGGTCTCGTCGAGACGGCCATGACGGCCACCTTCACCGCCGGCCACCTGGCGCTCATCCCGGCCCTCAGCGTCGTCCTGCTGTACCGGCTCCTCAGCTACTGGGCCGTGATCCTCCTCGGGGGCGGCTGCTGGTTCGTGCTCCGCCGCCACCGGCCCGCGGCCGGATGAAGGTGTGGGGGCTGCTGTATGCTCTGTGCTGTATATGGCACAGCGGACACAGATCTACCTCAGTGACGAGCAACGGGCTCGCGTCGACCAGCTGGCGGCGCGGCGCCGGATCACGATGGCCGAAGTGGTGCGCCGGGCCATCGACGCCTACGTGGAGCAGGACGACGATCTCGAGGCCACGTTCGGCGCCGCTCCTGAGATCGGTCACGCCGTCCCGTCCCGGGACGAATGGGACCGTGGCTGACCTCCTCGTCGACACCGACGTCTGCATCGACCATCTCGAAGGAGTCAAGCGCCTCCCGCGCCGCGGCCGGCTCGCGTATTCCGTGATCACCCGAGCCGAGCTGCTCGCCGCCGGTCCACCCCACGACGCTGCCGTCCGGCGCCTGCTGGCCGGCATGGACGAGCTCGTCGTCGACCGACGGGTGGCCGAGAAGGCGGCGGAGCTCCGACGACACGGGCTGCGCCTACCCGATGCCCTCATCGCCGCCACAGGGTTGGTGCACCAGCTCACCGTGCTCACCCGCAACGTCGCCGACTTCCGCAAGGCGCCCGGTCTGCGCGTCCGATCGGCGTGACCGCCGATGCCCCGCCCCTCGATGGGCAGGGCGCGCACTACGGTCGGTCGGCGATGAACACCCCCGCCCAGTGCACCCATCTCGACCAGGCCGCCGACGTGACCCCCAGCAGCGAGGGGTGCGAGGACTGCCTGCGCATCGGCGGCCATTGGGTGCACCTCCGCCTGTGCATGACGTGCGGCCACGTCGGCTGCTGCGACAACTCGCCCAACCGCCACGCCACCGCCCACTTCAACGAGGTGCACCATCCGCTCATCCAGTCCTACGAGCCCGGCGAGGACTGGTGGTGGTGCTACGTCGACGAGCTGATGTTCCTCGTCGACGGCGCCCCGACGTTCGCGCATCCGTGACCGCGGGGCCGGCCGACACCGTCGCCCTCGGAGGCTCCGGAGCCCCGTCAGAGCCGCACGGCACGTAGCGACGCCGCCGCGGCGACGACGGCGATGGCGCCGGCGATGGCGAGGTTGGCGACGCCGGTGCCGAGCCCGAGCCACGGCTGCTGGATTGCCCGCGTCACCGGCGTCA
>DASXAI010000477.1:0-3326 GCA_036406775.1 Acidimicrobiales bacterium | reverse complement strand
GATGCCGAGCACGTGGGTCGGGTTGTGCGTCGACACCGTTCCACCCACGTTGAGTCGCGTGGCGGGTACCTGCGTGGTGACCGTCATCGAGAACTCGGCCGTGACCACGAAGGGACGGCTCGCAGTGCCGTCGGGCGGCTGGGCCGTGACGCCGTTGACGCCCGGCCGCGGCGGGACGGCGCCATCGCTGACGATGGAGGAGATGGCCTGGGCCACGCCCGACGAGATCTCCTCGAGGTACTTCGGCACGAACTGGGCCGCCGTCAGCTTCGGCGTGGAGTGGTCGTCGTCGGACCCGAACTCGACGGTGACGTCGCACGGCCCGACGTCGACGGAGGCCCGGCCGTGGAAGTCGGGCCCCTCGAGCATCACCGTGGCGCCGACGGAGATCGAGAACGTGATGTCGCCGAACCAGGTATCGATCGTGATGCCGGCCGAGATCCGCGCGTAGGCGTCGACGCGGAAGTGGAACGGGTCGAAGAACACGATCCCGTGGGCGCCGAACGACAGGCGGGCCCACGCGCACCCGAAGTCGGCCGAGATCGACACGTCGAAACCGGCCATCACCGCCTCCGACGTCAAGGCGTAGTAGCTGCCGCCCTTCACGACGATGACGCCGTACCGCCACTGCAGGCCGAGCCGCGGCACTTGCGGGTAGCCGTCACGGTGGAAGTCAGGGTGGAAGCCGCCCATCGTGAGGACGAACTCGCCCCTGTGGGGGCCGCTGAACCAGAGGACGTAGGCGAACCCGCCCGTGAGGCGGACGTCGGGGTAGAGGAGCCACGAGTTGTCGGTGAGCTGACCCTGGACCCAGATCACGCCCTCTTTCGAGGACACGCGGACCACGAGCGCCAGCTCGATGCTGACGATGGCGAACTGGGGGCGGGGCAGCGCCATCCGGGCCAGACCGAGGAGATTGAACTCGAACCCGTCACCGAACTGCACCGCCACCACGGCGATGCCGTCGACGAGGGCGAAGCTGGTGAAGCTGAGGCCGGCGGCGAACCAGAAGTGGCCGGGCTGGGGCGGGAAGAACTGGCCGAGCTGCCGCAGCTCCTGCATCGGATCGGGCGACGTCGTGGCGGCCACGTCGAGGGCCCGGATGAGCGGGTAACTGGCGAACTGCGACAGATCGGTGGGAACGACGAGGGCCCGGTTGATGCCGAAGCCGCCGCCGATCCCCGTCACGAAGAAGGCCGGTACGCCGCCGATCGGACCGACGACGGCGCCCACGGCGAAGAACGAGACGACGCCGTTGCTCTTGCCGTAGCCGCCGTAAATGGTGAGGCCGTACACGCCGAATCGGCCGAGCAGCATGCCGAGGTATTCGACGTTGTCACCGCTGCCGTTCTTCAGCAAGCCGCCGCTGATCGACAGCGGGCCGATATCGGCGCCGATGGCCAGCCCGCCGAGGTCGACTCCCCAGTTCTCGGCCTTGAAGATGTCGCCCTTCACGACGAAATAGGTGATCGACAGGTCGTCGACGGATGCGGTGAGGCCGAACAGCGACACGCGGGCGTCGAGCAGCAGCGACACCGACTCGACCTTGCGCTGCGGCATGGTGACGCCGAAGCCGACCTGTTCGAGGTACAGCGGGCCGAAGCCCTTCTGGATGGCGATCCACCATGGGCCGTCGCCGTCCCCGGCCCGCAACGTCACCTCGACCGGTCCGGTGCCGTGCTTCTGGACGGCCAAGGCCGGCGAGAAGGCGGGCTTGGGCTTCTGGCCGCCCGACGCGCTGTCGGCCAGGATCCCCGACGCGATGGCGTTCCCACCGGTCGCGCCCGACACGGCCACGGCGAGGTTGCTGAACTGCAGCTGCACCCCGCCGCTCTGGTCGGTGCCGCTGATGGCGGCGAAGCCGTGCACGGCCACCGACTCGAGCGTGACCCCGAGGTCGAGCAACGGTCCGCTCGCCTTGCCGACCCGGATGCCGAGGCCGGCGACAGTGACCCCTGGGGTCATCGTGACGGCGTCGCCGGTCAGGATGGCCAGCCCCACCACGATGCCCGCCGCCGGCGGCGCCGGGTCGATCCAGGAGTCGTCGGCCTCGAGCCACACCGTCACGTCGCCCGATGTGAGCGGGACGCGCTGGCCCAGACCCACGGTGACACCGATGACGCCGGCGCCGTCCTTGCCGATCCCAAGGGTGAGGCTGCTGTCGATGGTGACGCCGAGGTTGGCGGCCGCCAGGTTGTCGAGCAGGCGCACCACCCGCGTCAGGAGCCCGGTCGGCGCGAAGAGCGCGGGGTCGAGCGTGTCGTCGTCGTGCAGCACGACGCCGTGCAGGAGCTCGGCGACGGTGTGGGCGCCGATCGGGACGGCGAGCAGATCGTGCACCTCGTCGGTGACCAGCGCGATCGAGGCGGCCAGCGTGGCGGCGGCCTCGGCGAGGGCGGAGGCCACCTCGGCCGGGTCGGTGATGGGCGGGGCCGTACCGGCGAGTACCACGAGCTGGACCGTGCCGGGATCGAGCAGCCACTGGGCCGCCACCTGGCGGGTGCCGTCGAGGTCGAGTCCGAGCTCCACGCGCCGGCCGCCGGCGGGCGCGGCGCCGGTGAAGACGCCGAGGACGGGTCGGACGTCGACCGGGCCGGCGCGGATCGGCGCCGGGCCGATCTCCACCGACAGCTCGTCGAGGCCGCTGCCCGTCAACGCGACTGTGGCGGTGACGTGATCGACCGCGGGCAGGCCGGTGGCGTCGACGTCGACCTGGACGCGGAACGGGTTCGGTTGCCAGCGCAGCACCACCGGCCCGGCCGTGAGTTGGAGCACCTGGCCGACGGCCTGGGCGTCGATGCCATCCGGGAGCACCCCCGCCAGGGCGCTGCGGAGTTGCGAAAGGGCGCCGGCGAGGGCCGAGGTCGACGCCGTCTCGAGCCCGGCCACGGGGTCGGCGGCGAAGGCCGTGAGACGGTCGTAGCTGAACTTCTGGTTCTGGTCGCGCAGGGAAAGGAGGTCGCCCGCTTCCGCCACCAGCGCACCGACGGAGCCGGCCAGCGACGGGCCGGTCTGGGCGGCCAGGGTGTCGAGGAGGAACGGCAGGGCATGGCTGGCGGCATCGATGGCGCCGGCGGCGGCGGCCGCCGCCAGTCCGGGGCCGGGCGGATACAGCGCAACGTCAGCGCCCGTCTCGGGCCGCAGGAACACGTGCAAGCCGCCGTCGAGCGCGGCGTGGACGGCCTTGCGTCCGGATCCGGCGCCGTCGACGCCGACGAAGACATCGAGCGCGAGGGTGGGCGCACCGGCGGTCGGGATGCGAACCGACGCGGTGAGGCCCGCCGCGAGCCGGCCGAGGGCCGTGGCGGGCGGCGCCGTGAACTGCG
>DASXAI010000476.1:0-2586 GCA_036406775.1 Acidimicrobiales bacterium | reverse complement strand
CCCCATCGAGCCGCCGAGCACCGAGAGCCATCGTCCGACACCCAGGTGGTCGGCGAGACGGGCCTGTAGACGCACCATGTCACGAATGGTGATGACGGGAAACCCGGAGCCGAAGGGCTGCCCGGTGTCGGGGTCGATCGAGGACGGTCCGGTCGAGCCCTGACAGCCACCGAGCACGTTGGCGCACACGACGTAATAGCGCTCGGTGTCGATCGACAGTCCGGGCCCGACGACGGTGTCCCACCAGCCCGGCGAGGGATGGCCGCGTCCGGCCGGACCGGTGACATGGCTGTCGCCCGTCCAGGCGTGGCACACGAGCACCGCGTTGGACGCGCTGGCGTCGAGCGATCCGAACGTCTCGTAGGCGATGACCACATCGCGGAGCCGGCCGCCGTGGTCGAGCGCGAACGGCCGATCCGTGGCGACGGTGACGAACTGCCGATGTCCCGGCTCGTCGCCCGACGCCCATGCCCCGGTGACCGGGAACGGCTCGGCCATGCTGGTCCTCTCGCTCTTCTCGCTCGCTCTGCTCGGTTGCGGTCGCAACAACCGCGGGTCTGCGGCGTCTCACGAGAGCGGAAGCCTTCGTTGCCGGGACCCGACCACCGCGGCGGGCGGTCCCGACCACATCTCCACCTTCCGGTGGGAGGCACCTTGGGGCTTCCGTCCCAGGTTGCCGGATCTCCCCGGACCGGCGGACCGGCCGACGAGATCACTCGTGATGCGCTTGGCCGCAGGCTAGCAGCGGCGTGCGCCCGCCTTCGGCCCGGATTCCGAGAACGACGTCACAGCAAGCCGCGCACCGACGCGACCGCCCGGCCGAGCTCAACCAGCCGCGGCACCCGCCAGGCGGTCCTCGGCCAGCCGCTTCAACGCCTTGTAGTCCACCTTGCCGTTGGGCGCTCGCCCGATCGTGTCGACCACGACGACGTGCCGCGGCGCCTTGAACGAGGCCAGCGACGCCTTCACGTGGGCCGGGAGGTCGGCAGCCGTTGGGTCCGACCCAGGCTCCGGTTCGACGACGGCGCAGATCGATTCGCCGAAGCGGTCGTCGGGCACGCCCACACAGACCGCGTCACGCACGCTCGCGTGCGTCTTCAGCACCTCCTCGACCTCCTCCGGGAAGACCTTCTCACCCCCGGTGTTGATGCACACCGAACCGCGGCCGAGGAGCCGGAGCGAACCGTCGGCGTCGACCTCCGCCCAGTCGCCGGGCACGCTCCAACGCCTCCCTTCGAAGGTGCGGAACGTCTGGGCTGTCTTGGCCTCGTCCTTGTAGTACCCGAGCGGGATGAAGCCGGAGATGGCCACCATGCCCTGCTCGCCCGAGCCGGCCTCGACCCGGCGACCGTCCTCGGTGAACACCGCGCAGTTCTCGCCGAGCTCGAAGTGAGCCGTCTGCTCGGCATGGCCGTTCGTGCTCACCGATCCGCCGAGGCCGACCGCCTCCGACGAGCCGTACGAGTCGAACAGCGCGACTTGAGGCAGATGTCGCAGCAGCCCGTCCTTGTTCTCCTGACTCCACATGACACCGGAGGAGCTGATCAGGAACACCGTGGACAGATCGTGCTCGCCGGGGTGCTCGTCGAGGTAGGCGAGCATCGGGCCGGCGAAGGCTTGGCCGACGATCACCACCGAGTTGATGCCGTGCCGTTCCACCTGCGACCACAGTTCGCCGATGTCGAGGTGTCGCGACGGAAGGACGGCGACCGTTCCCGCCAGATTGAGCGCGATCAACGACGAGAACTGCCCCGTGCCGTGCATGAGAGGACAGGCCGCCAGCATCGTGGCGTGGAAGCCCGCGGGGTCCACGCGCGAGACGAGCTCAGCCACGCTCTCCGCCGGCGGCACGCCCAGCAGCGGCTGGCCGCCCGCACCGAGCACGTTGAACAAGTCGTCCTGACGCCACATGACCCCCTTGGGCATCCCCGTGGTCCCGCCGGTGTAGAGGATCAGCAGATCGTCGCCGCTCCGACCCCACGGCCCGCGCACGTGCGCTGCTTCGGCATCCGAGCCGCTCGCTCCGACGTCCTCCGCCGACCCCACGACGTCGTCGTACGACACCGCCCAGCCCGGCCCGCGACCGGTCTCGTCAGCGACGACGTACCAGCGACGCACGCCGGGCAGCCGTTCCCGCACGCCGTCGAGCAGGTCGGTGAAGGCGGCGTGGAAGACGACCACCTCGGCGTCGGCGTTGTCGAAGAGGTAGACGATCTCCTCCGCGCCGTACCGGTAGTTCGTGTTCACGGGCACGAGGCCGGCCTTGAACGCGGCGAAGTAGGTCTCGAGGTATTCCGGCGCGTTGTAGAGGTACGCCAACACCTTGGCCTGTTGCTGGAGCCCGGCGTCGAGCAGGTCGGCGGCCAGCGCGTCGGCTCGCCGGTCGACCTCGCCCCAGGCGACGATCCGCTCGCCCTGGATGAGGCACGGCCAATCGGGGACCCGTGCCGCGATCGCCTCCCACGCGTCGGCGAAGTTCCAGTTCGTCATGCTCGGCTCGTCCCCCTTGCGGTGTGCGTGGCGGGCACGGTAGTTGCCGAGCGGGTTCGAGGCACGATGGCCCGCAGCGGGGACCGCTGGGCTGGG
>DASXAI010000475.1:0-5181 GCA_036406775.1 Acidimicrobiales bacterium | reverse complement strand
CGCCGCTACCCTGCGTCCGATGCTCGCGTTGGTGTTCCTGCTCGTACTCGTGCCGGTGGTGGAGCTGGCCGTGTTCATCCAGGTCGCCTCCGCCTTCGGGGTGTGGAACACCCTCGCCGTCCTCATCGCCATCAGCCTCATCGGGTTCTGGATCGTCCGCCGCCAGGGCATGGGGCTCGTGCGGCGCGCCCAGCTCCAGATGAACGCCGGCCGGATGCCGGGCAAGGAGGCCGTTGACGGGTTCCTCGTGCTGTGCGCCGGCGTCCTGCTGCTCGTCCCGGGCTTCGTCACCGACGCCCTCGGGATCCTGCTCCTGATCCCGCCGGTGCGAGCCGGGCTCCGGGCCCTCGTGAGCCGCCGATGGCGCGGTCGCGTCGAGGTGATCCACGCCGGTTACACGGGGCCGATCGACACGACGGCCACCGAACGGCGTCCGCCCGAGCTCGGCGCCCCGTGACCGAGCCCGTCGCCGTGCGCGATGCCGCCACGGTGATGCTGGTGCGCGATGGCGCCGACGGTCTCGAAGTCTTCATGCTGCGCCGCACCTTGAACGCCGTCTTCGTGGGTGGCTTCTACGTCTTCCCGGGCGGCGCGGTAGACGACGCCGACCGTGACCCCGGCGTCGCCAACGTCTGTCTCGGTCTCAGCGACGTCGCCGCCAGCGAACTGCTCGACGTCCCGAGCGGCGGGTTGGCGTACTGGGTCGCCGCCGTTCGAGAGTGCTTCGAGGAAGCGGGCGTGCTCCTGGCGCGCTCGCCCGACGGCGAGATCGTCGACTTCCACGACGCCGCCACCGCCGAGCGCTTCGAGGTGCATCGGCGTGCCGTGCACCGCGGAGAGCTGCGCCTCGTCGACCTGTGCGCGCACGAAGGTTTGCGCCTCGCCCTCGGCGGCATCTACTACCTCAGCCACTGGATCACGCCTGTCGGCGAGCCGCGCCGCTTCGACACGCGCTTCTTCGTGGCTCGCGCCCCGCAGCGCCAGGAGCCGTTGCACGACGACCGCGAGACGATCGCCAGCCTCTGGACTCGGCCCGCCGCCGCGCTCGACGCGTACCGGGCGGGCGAGCTCCAGCTCATCATGCCGACCATCAAGCACCTCGAGTACCTGGCCGCCTTCGACACCACCGAGGGTGTGCTGTGCGACGCGTCGGCCGTCCGCAGTCCGCCGGTGATCCAGCCGCGGATGCGTCAGAACGGCGACGAGATCGAGCTCTTCATGCC
Source organism: Acidimicrobiales bacterium (assembly GCA_036406775.1). Taxonomy (GTDB): domain Bacteria; phylum Actinomycetota; class Acidimicrobiia; order Acidimicrobiales; family Ilumatobacteraceae; genus DASXAI01. The sequence continues at coordinate 3,958 of DASXAI010000475.1, read as the reverse complement.
GGGCGAGCCCGGCTACGAGGAAATCGGCCCCGACCGTGTCGGGTGAGAGACACCTCGCGCCCGACGCCCTCCTCGACGCCATGCCCTTCCGGGTCGCCGTGCTCGACGACGCCGGCCGCATCGTCGCCGTGAACCGGGCGTGGCGGGAGCAGGCCTCGTTGCGCCTGGTGCTGGACGACGATCGCGTCGGCGGCGCGGTGGAAGCAGTCCTGAGCGGAAGGGTGCCGGCGTCCGAACTCGAACTGGCGCTGGGTAACCGGTCGGAGCGCGTGCGCGTGGCCGCCATCGCCGGTGGCGGCGCCCTGTTCAGTGTGGAGGACGTCACCGACGCGGTGCGGTCGGCGCGGGTGCGCGAGCACCAGGCCACCCACGATGCCGTCACCGGTCTGCCCAACCGGGCCCTGCTCCTCGACCGGCTCGATCAAGCGCTCCGCCGCCCCGGGCGAGGACCGGTCGCTGTCATCCACCTCGATCTCGACCGCTTCCGTCTCGTGAACGCCTCCCTCGGCGCGTCGACGGGTGACCGCGTCCTCGCCCGAGTGGCGGCCCGGATCGAGGCCACCGTGGAGCCGGCTGACACGGTGGCCCGCACCGGTGACGACTCCTTCGTCGTGGTGAGCGCCAGCGCCGACGCGGTCGCCCTCACCGAACAACTGCTCGCCGCCCTGCGCGAGCCGATGACGGTCGAGGGCCGGGAGGTACGGCTGGAAGCCAGCGCCGGCGTCGCCGTCACCGGATCGGTGTTCGTGCGGGCCGAGGACCTCCTGAGTGACGCCGACGTGGCCACCAGCGAGGCCAAGGCCCAGGGCGGGGGCCGGGTCGCGCTCGCCCACCAACGGCTGCGGCTGGCCTCCGAGCAGCGCCTGGCGGTCGAGCAGGCCCTGCGGCGCGGCGTCGATCGCCAGGACCTGTGGCTCGAGTACCAGCCCGAGGTGTCGTTGGAGACGGGTCGGGTGGTGGGCGCCGAGGCGCTGCTGCGGTGGAACCATCCGACCCTCGGTCTGCTGCCGCCGAGCGACTTCATCGGCGTGGCCGAGGAGACCGGTCTCATCATCGCCCTCGGCGACTGGGTCCTGCACGAGGCGTGCCGGGCGGCGGCGGCGTGGACGCTGCCCGGCGAGGCCGCCGATGACCTGTATGTCGCCGTCAACGTGTCGGCCCAGCAGCTCGCCACCGGCGACCTCGTCACGCGCGTCGCGGCGGCGCTCGACGACAGCGGCCTGCCGGCCCGGCGCCTGTGCATCGAGGTCACGGAGAGCACGGTCGTCCAGGGCTGGGACCGCACCCGCACCGTCCTGCGACAGCTCCGAGCCATGGGCGTTCGGGTGGCGCTCGACGACTTCGGCACCGGCTACTCGTCGTTCAGCTACCTGCTGCGCCTGCCCGTCGACATCGTGAAGCTCGACGCGTCCTTCGTCGCCCGGCTGGCCAACGACGCCTCGGGTCGGGCCGTCGTCGAGTCGGTGGTCACCCTGGCGCGACGGCTGGCGATGCAGGTGGTGGCCGAAGGCGTCGAGGACGAGCTCCAGCGGGCCGTGCTCGAGGGCCTCGGCTGCCACATCGTGCAGGGCTACAGCCTGGGCCGCCCCGGCGACGCGCAATCGCTCCTCGGCGCCGTCTGGAGCCGCGCCGCGCCCTGAGGTGTGCCCCACAATTCGCCTGAGGCGCCCGTTGGTGCGGAATTCGCACCAATCAGCGACACAAGCGGCGGCGGGCCGGCGTCAGAAGCGCTTCGGCGCGCTGAACGTGGCCCGCACCAGCGGCTCGAAGTGCTCGAGCGGCAGCGTCGGGTAGTCGGGGTCGAACGCCGTCTGGTCCCACTCGTCGGCGAACTGCTCGGCGAGGTCGAAGGCCGGATGGCCGCGGTATTGCTCGCGGGCGTTCGGGTCCTTGTCGAAGTAGGCGTAGTAGTGCCGGCCCTGGAAGTCCTGGTGGACGCGGACCATCCACACCACGTCGTCGCGGATGTACGGCCTGAGGATCTCGGCGCTGATGGCCCCGTGGTTCGGCTCGCTGATCGCCTTCCCCAGGTCGTGGCACAGCGACGCCACGACGACCTCGTCGTCGGCCCCGGCCCGCTCGGCCCGGCTGGCCGTCTGCAGGCAGTGCACGAGCTGGTTGACGGCGAACCCGTTGGTGATGTCGGCCAGGGTCGTCAGTAGGCGCAGGATGCGGTCGGGCTCCTCGGGCCACGACTGCATCGACTCGTGGCCGATGCGATCCCACTGCTCCTTGGTCGACTGGTCCATACGGGTGAACGAGGTCGCCGTGGTGGTCATGGCCTCATCGTACGGTCAGGCCGGCCCGAGCGCCCGCTCGACAGCATCGAGCAGCCGAGCTGAGCATCCGGCCATCTCCCGCGGCGCGACGGTCTCGGCCACGAGACGCTCGGCGATGGCACGGAAGGCATCGGCGGCGGGCCCGGCGCCGCCGAGCACCACCGGTACGCCCTCGTCACCGCCGGCCGCAACGGCGGACTCGAGCGGCACCTGACCCAGGAGCTCGACGCCGATCTCGTCGGCGAGGGTCGCACCGCCGCCCGACCCGAAGAGGGCGTACGTGTCGCCGTGGTCGCAGGTGAACGCGCTCATGTTCTCGATCACGCCCGCCACCCGCAGGAACGATCGGCGGGCCATGTCGGCGGCTCGAATGGCCACCTTCTGGGCCGACACGGCCGGCGTCGTGACGATGATGAGATCGGTGCGGGGCAGCAGCCGGGCCAGCCCCATCTGCACGTCGCCGGTGCCGGGCGGCATGTCGATCAACAGGTAGTCGAGGTCGCCCCACTGCACGTCGCGCAGGAACTGCTCGACGGCCTTGGTGAGCATGAGGCCCCGCCACATCAGCGCCGTGCCTTCGTCCTCCACGAGGTTGCCCGTGCTGACGACCTTCACCATGCCCGAGCCGATGCGCTTCTCGTTCGGGATGATGCGGCCGCGGCCCTCGTCGTCCTTGGCGCCCGCCAGCCGGCCCGGCACGCCCAGCATGCGCGGGATCGAGAAGCCCCAGATGTCGGCGTCGAGCACGCCGACGGTGAATCCCCGCTGGGCGAGCGCCGCCGCCAGGTTGACCGTGACCGAGCTCTTCCCGACGCCGCCCTTCCCCGACGCCACCGCCAGCACGCGCGTGGACGCGGGGATCTCGGTGTCGGGGGCGTTCTCGCGGGCATGCCAGCGGGCCTTGACCATGACGTCGCTGCGCTCGTCGGGCGTCATCTCGCCCCACTCGATCGACACGCGCCGCACGCCAGGGTGGTGCGCGACGCGCGCTTCGACGTCGTTCTTGATCTGCGTGCGCAACGGGCAGCCGGCGATCGTGAGCTTCACCACGACGCGCACATCACCGTCGGGACTGACCGTCACGTCGGGCACCATGCCGAGGTCGACGACGTTGCCGCCCAGCTCGGGATCGATGACGCCCCGCAACAGCTGCAGCACGTCATCAGCCGAAGGCGCGCCACTCACGACCGGCATTCTACCGGCCGCCGCCGTGTAAACTCGGTGGCATGGCGAGCGAGCCCACGGTGCCGCGCCTCGACCTCCTGAAGACCCTCGGCGACAACACGCGCTACGCCATCTACCTCGAGCTGGCCCGCTCCCCGGCGCCGCTGGCCACCGCCGACGTGGCCGAGTCGCTCGGCCTTCACCCCAACACCGTCCGCCCCCACCTCGAGCGCATGCGCGACGTCGGCCTCCTCGACGTCACCACCGAGGTCCGCTCCGGCGTCGGGCGGCCCCAGCACCTCTACTCGCTGGCGGCGGGCGCACCGTCGCTCGGGCTGGAGCCGCCGACGTTCCCGTTGCTGGCCCGCATGCTCGTCCGGCTGGCCTCGGCTGCCGGCGCCTCGGGCGAGGACGCCGCCGAGGTCGGCCGCGAGCAGGGGCGCGCCGACGCCGCCGCCCACTTCCAGGCGGCGTCGTGCCTCGAGGCGCTCGTCGGCGAGCTCGACGCCTTGGGC
>DASXAI010000474.1:0-8252 GCA_036406775.1 Acidimicrobiales bacterium | reverse complement strand
ACGGTCGGCCAGGTCGAGCAGCTTGGTGCCGGCGAAGCCGATGACCGTGGGCTGGCACGCGTGCCGCTCGACCCCGTCGCGGTCCATGTCGGCGAGGCGGGCGACCGGATCCCAGCTCCCGCGCTTCAGGTCCTCGAAGCGCGACGGCTGTGGCTGTCGGAAGCTGTCGGGGTCCTCGCCCGCGACCGTCGCCAGTCGGCTGACCGGCACCAGTTCGGCGCCGAACCGCCAGTACTGGCCGACGCCGTCGTCGTCGTCGACGACGACGGGCGCCTCATCGCGCCAGCGCGCCGGCAGGTGCTCCTTCCAGAGGTGGGGCGGCTCGAGCAGATGATCGTTGGCCGAGACGAGGCGGAGCCCGGTCATGCGTTCCTCCAGAGCTGCTCCATGAACGGCACCATCACCCGGTCGACCAGCTCGATCCGCAAGCCGGTTTCGTGGCGGTGGTAGGTGAACCGGTGCGGGCCGGCGTCGTCGTCGGACGCACCGGCCAACTCAGGCACCAGACCGAGCGCTTCGAGGCGCACAGCTTCGGCGGGCAGATCGTCCACCCAGAATCCGAGATGGTGCAGTTGGAGGGCGCCGTCAGCTCGCCAGATGCTCGAGGCGTTGGCTTCGATCAGCTCGATGTGAGGCGTTTCGACCGAATACACGTAGCGCATCGGGATCTGCTCGCGCCCCTGGTCGGTCCACGCGTCGATCGTGACGTGCTGGACGGCCGTCCAGCGCAGATCGAGCACCTCGCGGAGACCCTCGATCACGGCGTCGAGATCGCGAACGACGAAGCCCGTGTGGAACTGGTCGACGAGGCCGAACGTCACCGTTGTTTCCCTCCTTTGATTTCCATCACTATGATTCGAACTGTATCGGTGCTAGCATCGTGGGTGCGAGGCCGGCGCTCCAGCGTCGCCATTCTTCCGTCCACGGGGGGTACAACGAATGCTGACGGACGACATGGATCTCATCTCGGTCGACGACCATCTCGTCGAGCACCGCAACGTGTGGCGTGACCGCCTGCCGGCCCGGCTCCACGAAGCCGGGCCGCGGGTGGTCGAGCACCCCGACGGACGCGAGGAATGGCTGTACGAAGGACGGCCCGTGGCGTCGACCGGCCTGAACGCCGTCGCCGGCACCGAGTTGAAGGACCGGAACGTCGACCCGCAGCGGTTCGACCAGATGCGGCCCGCCGCCTACGACCCCGTGGCCCGGCTGGACGACATGGATGCCGACGGCGTCGCCATGCAACTCTGCTTCCCCACCCTCCCCGGCTTCGCCGGGCGGAAGTTCTACGAGGGCGGCGACAAAGCCCTCGGTCTGGCGTGCGTCCGCGCCTACAACGACTTCGTCCTCGACGAGTGGTGCGCTACGGCGCCTGACCGGTACATCCCGCTCACCATCATGCCGCTGTGGGACCCGGAGCTCGCCGCCGCCGAGATCGAACGGTGCGCAACAAAGGGGACGAAGGCATTGGGGTTCCCCGACAACCCGTACCACCTGGGCCTGCCATCGGTCCACACTGACCACTGGAGCCCGGTGTTCGCCGCGGCCCAGGAGGCCCAGCTGCCGCTGTGCTGCCACTTCGGCGGATCGGGTTTCGCGCCGACGAACGCCCCGGACGGACCGCACGCCGCCCTGACGGCGCTCTTCCAGGTCACGCTGTTCACGTCGATCACCGAGTTCGTGTACTCGCCGACGTTCCATCGGTTCCCCGACTTGAAGGTGGTGTTCTCGGAGGGCTCGATCGGATGGCTTCCCTACGCCATGCAGCGTCTCGACCAGGTCTGGGAGCACTACCGCTTCTATCCGTTCGAGCAGGGCAAGCTGAACCCGGACGTGAAGCCGTCCGATCTCATGCGCCGCAACGTCTTCGGATGCTTCATCGACGATCCCATCGGCCTGCAGTTGCGCCACGAGATCGGCGTCGACAACATCCTCTACGAATCCGACTACCCACATGCCGACAGCCTGTGGCCGCACAGCCGCAAGCATGTCGCCGAGGTGATGGTCGACGTGCCCGACGACGACGTCCGCCGGATCGTGGAGACGAACGCCCGCCGGCTGTTCCGCGTCTGACGACTCCACGATCCGGGACGGTCTCAGTAGCCCTCGAATTGCGGCTCGCGCTTGTCGACGAAGGCCTGCTCGCCCTCGTAGTAGTCGTGACCGCGCTGGATCTGGGCCAGCGAGTACGCCTCGAGCATCCCCATGACCTCAGGGTCGTCCACAGAAACGCCTTTGTCGACCTGCAGCTTCGAGAGGGCCAACGCATAGGCGGGACGCTTGGTGGCGATCTCCGTGGCGAACTCCTTGACCCGCTTCGCGAGCAGATCGGCGGCGACCACCTCGCTACAGAGTCCGATCCGGTAGGCCGTCTCGGCGTCCACCGGCTCCCCGGTGTACTGCATCCGGAGCGCCCACTCCCGTCCGACGATCTTCGGCAGGTAGTAGCTCGTGCTCGCCTCGAAGGTGACGCCACGCTTGCTGAAGATCGAGCAGAACGTGGCGGAGTCGGCCGCGAACCGGATGTCAGCGGCGAGGGCGAGAAGCAACCCGCCCCCGTAGCAGAAGCCGTTCACGGCGGCGATCAGCGGCGTGCGATACCGCTTCAGGATGGTGGTCAGGTTCGAGAAGGGGTAGGCGAGAAGCCACTGGTTGCGGGCCATGTCCTCGGGCAGGGTGCGGGATGCCATGTACTGGGCCGCCGTGGACGCGCCCTTGTCGGCCGTCCACCCCTTCGCCAGGCGCGGCCCGACCGTGCCCTTGAGGTCGGCACCCGAGCAGAACGATCGACCGGCCCCTGTCAGTACCACGACCCGGACCTCGTTGTCCTCGTCGGCGCGAACGAGGGCGTGCGGTAGCTCACGGGCCAGCGATCCACCGATCGCATTGAGTGCACGCGGCCGATTCATCGTGATCGTGGCGACGTGCTCCTCGACCTCGTAGATGACTTCCTCGTACTGGTCCATCTCTCGCTCCTTTTTCGTAAGGGACCATCGCCTCACACCGTTTGACGGGCGCCGATCGGCTCGAAGTAGAAGCTCGCCACGGTGGTGCCGTCGAGCGCGTCGGTGAGGCCCACCCGCCCGGCCTGTACCGCTTCGGTGAGGGCGCGGCGGGCGTGAGCCAGATCGTCGGTCTCGACCTCGTAGATCGCCAGGTACTGGTGCGGCCCGGACTGCTCGGACGCGAGCCGGTAGCGCTGGGCGGCGACGAACCCATCGACAGCCAGAATTTCGGTGAGGTGCTGCTCGTCGTACCAGGTGTTGAAGTCGTCGTCTCGACCGGCGGACGGGTTCGAGAGCACCACCATCAGGTACAGAGTCATGAGTTTCTCCTTGGTGTCAGCGGGAACGGGGCAGGCCGTAGCCCTGTTGAGCGATGATGTCGCGCATCACTTCGTTGGTCCCGCCGCCGAAGCGCTGGATGGGCGACTGCCGATACGTCACCTCCACCGCTCCGTGCAGCGGTGCGTACTCGTCCTCCCACGACAGTTGGCCGTACATCCCCGTGACCTGCATCGCCCAGTCGGTGAGGCGCGTGCGCATCTCGGTGAACCAGACCTTGGACATCGTCGCCTCGCGGACTGGGAGCTCGCCGGCATCGACGAGGGCGGCTGTGGCGTAGAAGAAGAGCCGAGCCACTTCGAGCTCCATGTCGAACTGCGCCAGCCCGGCGGCGACCTCGGGCCTCCTCGCCAGTACTTCGCCGTCGATGTCAGTCGACCTGCAGTACGCCACGAGATCCTCGAAGATGCGCCGGAGCCCTCCGGTACGGCCGATACCGCCGCGCTCGAGCACGAGCGCGCCACGGATGTACTCCCAGCCACGATTGGCCTCTCCGATGAGGTGGTCGCGCGGCACCCGCACGTCGGTGAAGAAGACCTCGTTGGTGCGAGCGTCGCCCCACGTCTCGATGGGGTGGACCTCGATCCCCGGCGAGTCGATCGGCACGATGATCACCGAGATGCCTTTGTGTTTGGCGACGTCGGGATCGGTACGGACGGTCAGCCATTCGTGCGTGCAACGGTGGGCCGCGCTGTTCCACGTCTTGTGCCCGTTGATCACCCACTCGTCTCCGTCGAGCACGGCGCGGGATGAGAGGTTGGCGAGATCCGTACCGGCGTCAGGCTCGGAATAACCCAGGGCGCAGATCACGTCGCCGTTGATGATCGGCGGCAGCCACATGCGCTTGTTGGCCTCGGTGCCGTGGCGCATGATGATCGGGCCGAGCGAGGTCACGGTGATGTCGATGCGAGGCGCGCCGGCGTACTCGAGCTCCTCGATGAGGATGAACTGCTCGACGGCCGAGCGTTCGAGCCCCCCGTACTCCTTGGGCCACAGCAGGCCGTTCCATCCTCTCCGTGCCAGCTGTCGGGAAAACTCCTCCTCGAGGGGGCCGCGCTCGTGCGTCCGGCCTGTGCGCCGCAACTCGGCCTGGAGCTCGCGCGTGTTGTGTTCGGCGATGAAGGCACGCACCTCGGCGCGCCACTGCTCCTGGTCGACCGAAAGTCCGAAGTTCACGTCACGATCACCTCGGCCAGCCGGGCGATGTGATGGTCCCGGGTCCCGAAGCTCGCACTGGTCGCCTTCGCCCGACCCGAGTACAGGTGCAGGTCGGATTCCCGGACGTAGCCCATGCCGCCGTGAACCTGGTGGGCGAGCATGGTGATCTCCGGGTAGGCGGCGCTGAGCCACGCTTTGGCCTGCGAGACCTCGCGGCGCGCCGGCCGTCCTTCGGACAGGAGCCACGCCGCCTGCTGAGCCAGGAACAGGCCGCCCTGGGCGAGCGTGCCCATGTTGGCGACATGGTGCTGCACGGCCTGGAACGAGCCGATGGGGCGTCCGAACTGGACCCGCTCGGAGACGTACGTCGCCGTCATCTCGACGACGCGCTCGGCGCCGCCGGCCATTTCCATGCACTGCAGCGCCGTGGCGAGGTCGACGACGTGCTCGAGGTCAGCCCGCGCCCGATCCAACCGCTCCGTGCCCCCCAGCAAGGCCGATCTCGGCACCCGGAGGCGATCGATGCAGATCTCCGACTGGCGATCGCCGCCGAATGTGGCGAGCGACCTCATCCGCACCGCGCCGGTCGGGAACTCGTCGACCAGGAAGGCACCGAGAGAGCCGTCGACCGTCGCCACCACGACCACCAGGTCGGCGAGATGGGCGTTCGGCACGAAGAGCTTCACGCCCGACAGCTCCCATCCTCCGTCAGGTTGCGCTGTCGCCTCCGTCGTCAGCCGGCTCCAGTCGTGGAGAACGGCGGCCTCGAGGAGCGCCACCGTCGCGATCGAGCGGCCCGCGCCCATCCGCCGCAGATGGTCAGACCGCTGTTCGTCAGTGCCCAGGTGCTGCACGACGAGGGCGGCGAACACGGTCGACGCGAACGTCGTGGGCAGCAGGACCCGACCCGCCTCACGCGAGAAGCAGGCCAGGTCGAAGAACGAGGCGCCGCCACCACCATGATCCTCCGGGAAGGCGAGGCCGAGCCACCCGGCATCGGCCAGCTTGCGCCACAGGCCCGGATCGTGGCCGTCCGATTCTGGCGATCCGAGCGTGCGGACGAGGCCACTGGTGCACTCGTTCTCGAGGAGCTTGCGGGCCGCCTCCCGCAGCAGCACCTGATCGGCGCTCTCGGTCAGATCCATCAGTCGACGACCCATTGGCCCAGACGCCGCTCGGGCTCGGACGGGAACGACGCCATGGCGGCGGCGAGATCCGGCAGCTCCCAGCGAGTGTCGGTGGCAACGACCTGGGCCAGCCGCCAGCCGCGGCACAGCCCGACCTTGTTGCCTCGAACCAGGAAGACCTGGCCCGTGCACGGACACTCGACGCTGGCCAGCAGCGCGACGAGCGGCGAGACGTTGGCCGGGTCGTACTCGTCGAACTGTCCCGCGTCGGCCGGCGCCTGGATGTGCTCCCGTGGACCGGGCGTGCCGAGCATGAGCCTGGTGCGCGCCGCAGGTGCGATGGCGTTGACCTTGACGCCGTAGCGCTCGAGCTCGAGGGCGTGCGTGGCCGTCATCGCCTGGATGCCGGCCTTGGCCGCGGCGTAATTGGTCTGGCCGGCGTTGCCGTACAGCCCGGCCGGTGACGACGTGTTGACAACACGCGGCTGCAAGTCGCGCCCGGCTTTGTGGGCCTCGCGCCAGTACGCGGCGGCGAAGCGGGACATGAGGAAGTGGCCCTTGAGGTGTACGGCGACGACGACGTCGAACTCCTCCTCGGTCATGTTGACGAGCACCCGGTCGCGCAGAATTCCGGCGTTGTTGACGAGCACGTGGAGCTCGCCGAACGTGTCGACGGCCGTCTGCACCACCCGTTCGGCACCGGCCCACTCGGCGACGTTGTCGACGCTGGCGACGGCCTCACCGCCCTCGGCCTCGATCTCGTTCACGACCTCCTTGGCCGGACCGGCGTCCGTGCCTTCACCGCGAGCGCTGCCCCCCAGGTCGTTCACGACGACCCTGGCGCCCTCACGGGCGAAGAGCAGGGCGTGCTCACGTCCGAGACCCCGTCCAGCTCCGGTGATGATGGCCACACGGCCGTCCAGTAATCCCATGTTCGACCCCTCCTCAGCTGGTCGGCGCGGCCGTGACGGCCCAGTACCGGTCGCGGAGCAGCCGCTTGTAGAGCTTCCCGGTGGGAAGCCGCGGCAACTCGGCTTCGAAGTCGACCGAGCGCGGGCACTTGAAGGCCGCGAGCCTCGCACGGGCGAAGGCGATCAGCTCGGTGGCCAACTCCGGAGTGGCGTCCACGCCGGAGGCCGGTTGGACGACGGCCTTCACCTCCTCGCCGAGATCGGAGTTCGGGACGCCGAACACCGCCACGTCGTCAACGGCGGGGTGGAGGAGCAGGACGTCCTCGATCTCCTGGGGATAGATGTTGACGCCCCCAGCGATGATCATGAACGCCTTGCGGTCGGTCAGGAACAGCCACCCGTCGTCGTCGACGTAGCCGAGGTCACCAAAGGTCGTGAGACCGCCGGGGCGCTTCGACTCGGCCGTCTTGGCCGGATCGCCGTGATACTCGAACTCAGGACCGCCGCTGAAGTAGACGAGTCCCACCTGGCCGCGGGGCAGCTCACGTCCGTCGTCGGCGAGAACCTTCACCTCGCCCTGCAGAGGACGACCCACCGAGCCGGGGTGGGCGAGCCATTGCTCGCTCGTGATGGCAGTCATGCCGGCGAGCTCGGTCCCGCTGTAGTACTCGTACAGGATCGGCCCCCACCACTCGATCATCTGGCGCTTCACGTCGACCGGACACGGCGCCGCCGCATGAACGGCCACTTCGTGGCTCGACAAGTCGGGCCCGAGCCGCTCGTGATCGGGCAGGCGCAGCATGCGGATGAACATGGTGGGCACCCACTGGCTGTGCGTGATGCGGAGCTCGTCGATCAGGCGGAGGGCGTGGGCCGCGTCGAAGTGCTCCATCATCACGACCGTTCCACCAAAGCGCTGGACATTGATGCAGGACCCGAGGGGCGCGGCGTGATACGTCGGCGCCGGCGACAAGTAGCGCATCCCGGCCCGGTAGCCGTAGACGTCGGCGAGCCGCGCCACCCTCGGCTCCCAGGCGCGCGGCCCCGTGGCTGGCAACGGACGCAGCACGCCCTTCGGGCGGCCCGTCGTCCCCGACGAGTAGAACATGTAGGCGCCACCGACCTCGTCGTCGAGGCATCGGCCCGACTCCGACGCGATGGCGTCCTCGTAGCCGGCGAACCCGTCGGCCGTGCCGTCGATCATCAACCGGATCGGCACCGCCGCCAGCACGGACGGCTCCACCGCCAGCGCCACGTCGGCCAGGGTCCTGGAAGTCACGAGGGCCCGCGCGCCGCAGTCGGCGATGATGTAGCCCGCCTCGGCCGCCGTCAGGTGACTGTTCACCGGCGTGACGTGCAGGCCCGACCGGAGCCCGGCCCACACGACCTCGAGATAGCGCGGGTGGTTCTCCAAGAACACCGCGATGTGGTCGCCCCGGCCCAGGCCGGACCGGCGCAAGAGTCGGGCCAGGCGGTTCGAGCGGGCGTCGAGCTCGCCGTACGTGACGACCGTGCCGGCCGTCGCCATGACGAGCGCGGCCCGATCCGGGTCGGCCTCGGCGTGGGTGCCCGGATAGGTCACGTCCAGGTCCACTTCGGCTCGCGCTTGTCCACGAAGGCGCGCATGGCCTCGGTGGCGTCGTTGAAGCTGGACAGCCGCTGCGTGTAGTCCTGTTCGGTCCGGTACGCCTCCTCCAAGCCCATCGTCTCGA
>DASXAI010000473.1:0-1674 GCA_036406775.1 Acidimicrobiales bacterium | reverse complement strand
GGGCACCACGTTCTGGGTGCAGAACGCGACCTGCTCGGTTTCGGCGAAGAAGTTGTCGACCATCCGGTCGAGCACGAGCCGCCCGATGCGCCGGGCCGGCACGAGCTCCTCCGGGATGATCTTGGTGGAGTCGAGGACGTCGAAGTCGAACTGGTCGGCGAAGGCATCGTCGAACAGCTGGACGGCCAGCTCCCACTCGGGGAAGTTGCCCGACTGGATGGCGGTCCACAGATCACGCCGGTGGAAGTCGGGATCGGCGCCGTTGATCTTGACCGCCTCATTCCAGACCACCGACTGGAGGCCGAGCTTCGGCTTCCAGTGGAACTTCACGAACGTCGACTTGCCGTCGGCGGTGACGAACCGGAAGGTGTGGACGCCGAAGCCCTCCATGAAGCGGAACGAGCGTGGGATGGCCCGGTCCGACATCACCCACAGCAGCATGTGGGTCGACTCCGGCATCAGTGACGCGAAGTCCCAGAAGGTGTCGTGGGCCGATTGGGCCTGCGGGAACTCGCGGTCGGGTTCGGGCTTCACCGCGTGGACGAGGTCGGGGAATTTGATGGCGTCCTGGATGAAGAACACCGGGATGTTGTTGCCGACGAGGTCCCAGTTCCCTTCCTTGGTGTAGAGCTTCACGGCGAAGCCCCGCACGTCCCGCGCCAGGTCGAACGACCCCTTGCTGCCCACCACCGTCGAGAACCGCACGAACACCGGGACGCGCTCGCCCGGGCGCTGGAAGACGTCAGCCCGGGTCACGTCCGACAGCGAGTCGTAGTTCTCGAAGTAGCCGTGGGCGCCGTAGCCGCGGGCGTGCACGACGCGCTCGGGGATCCGCTCGTGGTCGAAGTGGAAGATCTTCTCGCGGAAATGGAAGTCCTCGAGCGCGGCGGGGCCGCGATCGCCGACCCGGAGCGTGTTCTGGTCGTCCGCGACCGGGACGCCCTGCTGGGTCGTCAGCGTCGGGTTCCGTCCCGCCGTCTGGTGGGTCTCTCCGCCCGCGCCGATGGTGGTGGCGTCGCCGTTGACGGCCTTGCGCGCCATGAGGTCCTCCTCGCCGATTCGTGCCCGCAGTCATCGGCGGTGTACCCGGCGCGCGCGTGGGCGATACGGCGGCCTCAGGCGGCGGCGCGCGACGTCAGTTCGACGCCGCTCGGATGGCCCGCCAGACCGTTTCGGGCGTGCACGGCATGTCGACGTGCGAGATGCCGAGGTGGCTGAGGGCGTCGACGACGGCGTTGTGGATGGCCGGCGTGGAGCCGATCGTGCCCGACTCGCCGATGCCCTTGGCCCCGAGCGGATTGCGCGGGCTGGCCGTCTGCGTGTTGGACACCTCGAAGCTGGGAAGCTCGGCCGCCGACGGGATGGCGTAGTCGGCGAGGTTCGACGTCACCGGGTTGCCGTCGTCGTCGTACTGCACCCACTCGAACAACGCCTGCGCCGCGCCCTGCGCGATGCCGCCGTGTTGCTGACCGGCGACCAGCAGCGGGTTGAGGATGCGACCGCAGTCGTCGACGGTGACGTGGCGCAGCATCGTGACCCGCCCCGTCTCCGTGTCGACCTCCACCACCGACACATGGGCGCCGAACGGGAACGTCGAACCACCGCCGTCGAAGTCGAGCTCGTGACGGAGGACGCCCGGCTCGAGATCGTCGGGCAGCTTGGTGGCGTCGCGCG
>DASXAI010000472.1:0-3215 GCA_036406775.1 Acidimicrobiales bacterium | reverse complement strand
TGCGCACGGCGATGAGCGTGGGCCAGGCCAGCGGGCTCGCGTTGGCCGAGGCGGCGACGGCCGGGTGCGAGGTCGTGCAGTACACGCCCAACGAGGTGAAGGAGGCCGTCACCGGCTGGGGCGGGGCCGACAAGGCCCAGGTCCAGAAGATGGTGCAGGCCCGGCTCGGCCTGGCCCGCCCGCCTCGGCCCGCCGACGCCGCCGACGCTGCCGCTCTCGCCTTGTGCCACCTCGCCGTCGCCCCGTTCCGCACCCGCCTGGCGGTGGCCCGGTGATCGGCTCCCTGCGAGGAGTCGTGCTCGAGCGCACGGCCGAGGCCGAGGTCCTCCTCGAGGTGGGTGGCGTCGGCTACCGGGTCGTCGTCACGCCCCGCACCCTCGCCGCCCTCGAACCCGGCGCGCCGGCCTTCCTCCACGTCCACCATCACATCCGGGAGGACGCCCAGACGCTGTACGGCTTCCTGGCGCGCGACGAGCGGGTCTGCTTCGAGGCGCTGCTCGGTGCGCACCGTGTCGGCCCTGCGCTCGCCCTCGCCATTCTCGGCACGTACTCGCCCGACGAACTACGTCGCATCGTGGCCGACGGTGATTCCGTGGCCCTCACCCTCGTGCCCGGTATCGGGAAGCAGGGCGCGGCCCGCATGCTGCCCGAGTTGAAGGGCCGATTCGCCGTGCCCGGCTTCGAGCCCGTGTCCGTCGGCAACGGCAACGGCAGCGGCGCTTCGGCCACCCAGCACGTGGCCGAAGCGCTCTCGGGCCTCGGCTACACCACCGAAGAGATCCGCGACGCGTTGCGCGAGCTGCGGTCCGACGCCGACGCCTCATCGCTGCTGCGCGACGCCCTCAAGGTCCTGGCGGTGCGCCGTGCGTGACGAGTTCCTCGATCCCGTGGCCGGGCCCGACGAGCTCAGTGTCGAAGCCGGCCTGCGTCCGACGCGCCTCGACGACTTCGTGGGCCAGCCGGAGGTGAAGGAGCATCTCGCTGTCATCCTCGAGGCCGCGCGCCGCCGCGGCCAAGCCGCCGATCACCTCTTGTTCGCCGGCCCGCCCGGGCTCGGCAAGACCACCCTCGCCGGCATCGTGGCGGCCGAGATGGGCGCCCACCTCCACGTCACGTCGGGGCCGGCGCTCGAACGGGCCGGCGACCTCGCCGCCATCCTCACCAAGCTCGACGAGGGCGACGTGCTCTTCGTCGACGAGATCCACCGGCTGTCACGCGCCGTCGAGGAGATCCTCTATCCGGCGATGGAGGACTTCCAGCTCGACATCGTCGTCGGCAAAGGCCCGGCGGCGTCGTCGATCCGTCTGACGCTGCCCCGCTTCACCCTCGTGGGCGCCACCACCCGCACCGGCCTCATCACCGGACCGCTGCGCGACCGGTTCGGCCTCGTCGCCCGGCTCGACTATTACGACGCCGGGGAGCTACGAGCCATCGTGCGCCGCGCCGCCGGCATCCTCGGCGTCCGTATCGACGACGCCGGTGCGGCCGAGATCGCGCGCCGCAGCCGTGGCACGCCGCGCATCGCCAATCGTCTCCTGCGCCGCGTCCGTGACTTCGCCGAAGTGCGCGCCGACGGGGAGATCGACGTGACGACGGCGCGCGACGGCCTCGCGCTGTTCGGCGTCGACGACCGCGGCCTCGACAAGGTCGACCGCGCCGTCCTGACGGCCATCTGCCGCCACTTCGGCGGGGGTCCGGTCGGGCTCTCCACCCTGGCCATCAGCGTGGGCGAGGAGCCCGAGACGGTGGAGGACGTGTACGAGCCGTTCCTCATCACCGAGGGCCTCCTCATGCGCACGCCCCGGGGGCGCGTCGCGACTCCGGCCGCCTACACCCACATCGGCATGACGCCGCCAGCTACACCCGTCCCGTCACCCGGCCTTTTCGACGGGTAAGTAGCGATCCAGGAAGTCAACGGTGCGCTCCCACGCCGCCGCCGCCGCGGCCTCGTTCCAGAACATCGCCGACTCGTGGTTGTCGAAGGCGTGGCCGGCCGGCTGCACGTGGATCTCCACCGTCTCCCGCTCGCCCACGCGGGCCCGAATGGCGTCGACCTGGTCGTTGGGCAGGTACGGGTCACTGTCGCCGAAGTGGAAGATGACGGGGCACGTCACGGCGTCGGCCTGGTCGAGCGCACCGGCGACGCCCGAGCCGTAGTAGCTGATCGCCACATCGGGTTGGGTGGCGGCGGCCGTCAACCAGGCGAAGGTCCCGCCGAGACAGAAGCCGATCACACCGGTGCCGCCCTTCACCTCCGGCAGTGACCGCAGCGTGTCGAAAGCGGCGACGGCGTCGGCCACGCCCGTGGCGAAGTCGAACTTCTGGATCATGCCCATCGACGCCTGCAGCCCGGCCTCGTCGTGAGGCGACTCCCAGTTCCGTTCGATGCGCCAGAACAGATCGGGCGCCCCCACGACGTAGCCGAGGCCGGCCAGCCGGTCGCCGACGGCCCGGATGTACGGGCCCACGCCGAAGATCTCCTGGAACAGCACGAGCCCGGGGCCGGATCCCGATGCGGGGAGCCACACGGGCAGATCGAACGAGCCGTCCGCGACGGTCACGGTGTCGGTGCGGGTAGCAGCCATGGCCCGGACCGTACCCTGACGGCCGTGGACGTGGCCGACTTCGACTACGGACTGCCGGCGTCGGCCATCGCCCAGACGCCCGTGGAGCCGCGCGACGCCGCCCGGCTCCTCGTCGATCGTGGTCCCGGACGGACGCCCGAGCATCGGCACGTCCACGATCTGGCGGACCTGCTCGACCCGGGTGACCTCGTCGTGGTGAACGAGACACGCGTCATCCCGGCTCGTCTCCGACTACACCGCCACACCGGTGGCGCCGCCGAGGTGTTCCTCCTGGAGCCAGTCGACGACACCGGTTCCTGGGACGCGCTGGTCCGCCCGGGCGCCCGTCTGCGCGACGGTGAGGTACTCGTGGCGGCGGATGGCACGGAGGTGGTCGAGGTGGGCGCCCGCACCGGCGACACCCGACGCGTGCGCCTGCTCATCGGCGACGACGACCTGGCCCGCATCGGCGACGTGCCCCTGCCGCCCTACATCACGACGACGCTCGACGACCCGGAGCGCTACCAGACCGTGTACGCCCGCCAGCCGGGCTCGGTGGCGGCGCCCACGGCCGGGCTCCATCTCACGCCCGAGCTGTTGCGGCGGCTGGGTGAGCGCGGCATCGACGTCGCCCCCGTCGAGCTCGTCGTC
>DASXAI010000471.1:0-1703 GCA_036406775.1 Acidimicrobiales bacterium | reverse complement strand
CAAGTTGAGGCTGAGGTAGATGGCGCCGGCCACGAGCAGACGGCGACCGCCGTCGGCGAGGTCGTCGAGCGAGAACTCGAGTCCGAGATGGAACAGCAGGAGGATCAGGCCGAGGGAGGCCAGGAGGCTGAGCTCGCCCGGCTTCTCGACGAGCACGAGCCCGGGCGTGCTCGGTCCGAAGATGATCCCGGCCAGCATGAACAGCGGGATGGTCGGCAGCCCGAGCCGCCGTCCCATGCGGGCGAGGAGACCGGCGGCAAGGAACGCCCCGCCGAGGGCGATCAGGAGATGGCCCATCGCTCAGCCCACCACGGCCGCGATGAAGCCGGAGAGGTCCTGGGGTCGCCCGATGACAACGAGCCGGTCACCGGCCTCGAGCACCTCCGACGGCTCGGGCGAGATCAACGGCACGTCGCCGCGGACGATGGCGGCCACCGTCATGCGGGTGCGGCCCCGGATGTCGAGCTCGGCGATGGAGTGGCCCACGCCCGGTGAATCCGGGCGCAGCGTCACCCAGTCGATCAGCAGGCCGCCGATGACAGCCTCGATCTGGGCCACGGCGGCCGGCTTGAAGTACACGCCGCCGAGCACGGCGGCCAGCCGGCGGGCCTGGTCGTCGGTGAACGACAGGGTCGTGGGCGTCTCGCCCCCGCCGCCGGCGGCATAGAGATCTCGGCGCCCGCTGTGGTGGACCACGACCGAGACCCTGTGGCCGGAAGCGTCGCTCAGTTCAAAGCGGCGGCCGATGCCGGGAAGGTCGTACTCGTGGACGGGGTCGGTCGACGGCGGCACGGAGATCCTCCTGGTCGGCGGGGCGTGCGTTCCTGGACCGAAGTGACGGAGATGCACGCCTCGTGTCCATTTCCGTCACGTCGACCAGGCGAGGGCGCTAGCGGCGCTTCTTCTTCCGTGGCCGAGGGGGATGCGTGAGACCCGACGACGGCCGGTTCGGGGTCGGGGTCGCCGGGGCCGTGGGCGGCTCGCCGTCGGTCGTCGACCCGGCGCCGGCGGCCACGGTGGCCATCACGGGCGCGGCGGCGGCCTGGCGGAGGCCGACCATGTCGGCCCGGGCCGTGGCCCGCTGCTGCACCGCCCGCCACTTCGGCTCGTGGCGCTTCAGCATGGCGAGGATCGGCGTGGCGATGAAGATCGACGAGTACGAGCCGGTGATGAGCCCGACCAGCAAGGCGAGCGCGAAGTCCTGCAGGGCGACGGCGCCGAAGATCCACGACCCGATGACGAGCAGCGACAGCACCGGCAGCACCGCCGCCAGGCTCGTGTTGATCGAGCGCATCAGCGTCTGGTTCATCGACAGGTTGACGATCTCGTCGTAGGTGGTGCGCCCGCCGGCCAGCCTCTTGGTGTTCTCGTGGACCTTGTCGAACACGACGATCGTGTCGTAGAGGGAGAACCCGAGGATGGTGAGGAAGGCCACCACCGTCTCGGGCGTGACCTCGAAGCCGAAGATCGAGTAGATCCCCACGCTGATCAAGACGTCGTGGATGACGGCGAGGATGGCGGCGATCGCCATGCGCCACTCGAAGCGGATCGAGATGTACAGCGCGATGGCGATGAAGAAGAAGACGAGGGCGCGCTCGGCTTTGTGCGTGATCTCGTTGCCCCAGGTCGGGCTGACGGTCCGGAGGCTGACCTCCTGGATGTCCACCCCGGCCTTCTGGGCCAGCTGGGTGCGCACGTTGTTC
>DASXAI010000470.1:0-5835 GCA_036406775.1 Acidimicrobiales bacterium | reverse complement strand
GAGCGGGTCGTGGTGGCCGGCCTGTCGATGGGCGGCTCGCTGACGCTGTGGCTGGCGGCCCGGCATCCGGAGATCGCCGGCATCGTGTGCATCAATCCGGCGGTCGTCCCGCAGCAACCCGAGGTCCTCGACATGGTGCGCGGGATGCTGGCCGAGGGCGAGGACCGGCTGCCCGGCGGCAGCTCCGACATCGCCGACCCGGACGCCGTAGGAAACGCCTATCCGCAGACGCCGCTCGGGCCACTCGTGTCGTTCATGGAGGGGCTGGACGCCCTGCAACCCGATCTGGGTCGGATCACGAGCCCGCTGCTGCTGATGACGTCGCCCAACGATCACGTGGTTCCGCCCACCGACTCGGACGCCCTGGCTGCCGCCGTCAGCGGCCCGGTGGAGCGAGTCACCCTCGAGCGCAGCTACCACGTGGCCACGCTCGACTACGACCGCGAGCTCGTCGCCGAGCACGCCGTGGCCTTCGCCCGCAAGACCACCGCGGCCTGAGCCTCGGTGCCGGTCAGGCCCCCGCTAGCGTCCCCGCCGTGATCGCCGCCGTCTGGGCCTTCATCCCGAGCCCGGATTCGGGCGCCATCCACATCGGCTCGCTGCAGTTGCGGGCCTACGGGTTGATGATCGCCCTCGGCGTGATCGCCGCCGTCTGGCTCAGCGGGCGCCGGTTCGCCGCCCGCGGCGTGGCGACGCCTGAGGACGCCTCCGCCATCGCGCTGTGGGCGGTGCCGGCTGGCATCATCGGCGCCCGCATCTACCACGTCATCACCGATCCCGAGCTCTTCTACGGTCAGTGGTACAAGGCTTTCTACATCTGGGAGGGCGGCCTCGGCATCTGGGGCGGCGTGGCCCTCGGCGTCGCCGTCGGCCTGCTCGTGGCCAAGCACCGCGGCCTCCCGCTGCTCCCGCTGCTCGACTGCGTGGCGCCCGCCCTCGCCCTGGCCCAGGCGATCGGCCGGTGGGGCAACTACTGGAACCAGGAGCTGTTCGGCGGCCCCACCACGCTCCCGTGGGGGCTGGAGATCGACCCCGTCAACCGCCCGGCGGGCTACACCCAGTACGCCACCTTCCACCCGACCTTCCTGTACGAATCGATCTGGAACCTCGCCTTGTGCGGCTTCCTCTTGTGGATCGACAAGTACCACCGGCTCCGGCCGGGCCGGCTGTTCGTCGTCTACATCGCCGGTTACACGTTCGCCCGATTCTTCGTCGAGCGCCTGCGGATCGACGACGCCAACACGATCCTCGGCCTCCGGGTGAACGAGTGGGTGTCGGCCATCATTTGCCTCGGCGCCGTCGCTTTCCTCGTCATCGACTGGTGGCGCCACCGCGGCGAGGTGCCGGCGCCCCCCGAGCCGGTCGTCCACGACCCGGCCGACGCCTACGAGCCCGACCTGCTCGAGCAGTAAGGCACGCAAATGCTCGGTTTCCGGGCCATGGGGTGCCTCCTAGCATGGATTCCCGTGCCCGACCGCATCTCCGCCGCCGACGTCGCCCATGTGGCCACGTTGGCGCGGCTCGCTCTCACGCCCGACGAGCTCGACCGCTACACCGAGCAACTGGCCGGCGTCCTCGACCACTTCGCCGACATCGACGCCCTCGCCCTCGACGGCGTCGAGCCGATGACCCAGCCCTACCCGCTGGCCAACGTGCTGCGCCCCGACGTGATCGGCGACTGCCTCGACCGCGACGAGGTGCTGGCCCAGGCGCCGGCGGCCGAGGACGGCCGCTTCCGGGTCCCGCCCATCCTCGGCGAGGCGCCGTGAGCGCCCGCGACATCGCCGCCGACGTCCGGTCGGGCCGGCGCTCGGCGCGCGACGTGGTGGAGGAGCACCTCGCCCGCATCGCCGAGCGCGACGCCGAGCTGCACGCATTCAACCTGGTGCTGGCGGACGAGGCCCGCGCCGCCGCCGCCGTGATCGACGACCAGGTCGCGGCGGGCGAAGATCCCGGTCCGCTGGCCGGCGTGCCCGTCGCCCTGAAGGACAACCTGTGCACGCGCGGGATCCCGACGACGTGTTCGTCGCACATCCTCGAGGGATGGTGCCCGCCGTACACGGCCACGGTGGTCGATCGACTCGTCGCCGCCGGCGGCATCGTCATCGGCAAGACCAACCTCGACGAGTTCGCCATGGGCTCGTCCACGGAGAACTCGGCGTTCGGCCCGACGCGCAACCCCCACGACCCGACGAGGGTGCCCGGCGGGTCGTCGGGCGGCAGTTCGGCCGCCGTCGCCGCCGGCTTCGCCGCGCTCGGCCTCGGCTCGGACACGGGCGACTCGATCCGGCAGCCGGCGGCGCTGTCGGGCGTGGTCGGCATGAAGCCGACGTACGGCGCCGTGAGCCGGTACGGGTTGGTGGCCTTCGCGTCCAGCCTCGACCAGATCGGTCCGTTCGGCGCCACCGTGGGCGACGCCGCCGTGCTGTTCGACGTCATCGCCGGCCACGACGTGCTCGACTCGACGTCGATCCCCGACCCGATCGGTCCCGTGACGCCGTCGCTCGAGGACGGCGTCGACGGCTTGCGCATCGGTCTCATCACCGAGCTGCGCGAGGGCATCGAGCCCGACGTGCTGGCTCGGGTCGACGTGGCCGCCGATGCGCTGGCGTCGGCGGGGGCCAAGGTCGACGAGGTCTCGGTCCCGGCCGTCGTCTACGGGATCACCGCCTACTACCTCCTCGCGCCGGCCGAGGCGTCGAGCAACCTGGCGCGTTACGACGGCGTGCGGTATGGCCTGCGCGTCGACGCGCCCGACACCGCCGCCATGAACGCCGCCACTCGCGCCGCCGGCTTCGGCGACGAGGTGAAGCGGCGCATCATGCTCGGCACCTACGCCTTGTCGGCCGGCTACTACGACGCCTACTACGGCAAGGCCCTGAAGGTGCGTCGGCTGATCAGCGACGACTTCGCCCGCGCCTACGCCGACTTCGACCTCCTGCTGGCGCCCACCACTCCGTCGGTGGCGTTCCCGATCGGCGCCAAGACGGCCGACCCCTATCTCATGTACTTGAACGACACCTGCACCGTCCCGTCGAACCTGGCCGGCCACCCGGCCATCAGCGTCCCGTACGGCACCGGCGCCGGCGGCCTGCCGGTGGGCGTGCAGGTGCTGGCCCCGCCGTTGCAGGAGGCGCTGCTGTTCCGGGGCGCCCGAGCGTTGGAGGCGTCGCTGTGACCCTCGTCGACACTGACTGGGAGCTCGTCGTCGGGCTCGAGGTCCATGCCGAACTGGCCACCGCCACCAAGGTGTTCTGCCAGTGCCCCAACCGCTTCGGCGACGAGCCCAACACCAACGTGTGCCCGGTGTGCCTCGGGCTGCCGGGAAGCCTCCCCGTGCTGAACCAGCGCGTGGTGGAGCTCGCCATCCGCCTGGGTCAGGCGCTGCACTGCGAGGTGCGGTCGTCGATCTTTCACCGGAAGAACTACTTCTACCCCGACATGCCGAAGGACTACCAGATCAGCCAGTACGACCAGCCGATCAACGTCAGCGGGTGGCTCGAGCTGCCGTCGGGCCGGCGCATCGGCATCGTGCGGGCCCATCTGGAGGAGGACACCGGCAAGTCGACGCACGCGGGCGCCGCCGCCGGCGGGCGCATCCACGGCAGTGAGTACAGCCTCGTCGACTACAACCGTGCCGGCGTGCCGTTGCTGGAGATCGTGTCGGCGCCCGACATCCGCTCCGTCGACGAGGCGCGGGAGTACGTCGGCGAGCTGCGGGCGCTGCTCGTCGCCACCGACGTGTCCGACGCCAAGATGGAAGAAGGCTCGATGCGCGTCGACGCCAATGTGTCCGTGCGGCGGCGCGGCGCCACCGAGTTCGGGACGCGCTGCGAGATCAAGAACCTCAACTCCGTGCGATCGCTCGGCCGCGCCATCGAGTACGAGATGAGACGCCAGATCGATCTGCTCGAGGCGGGCGAGCCGGTGCGCCAGGAGACGCGCCACTGGGACGAAGGCGACGCGCGCACCCACACGCTGCGCACCAAGGAGGACGCCGACGACTACCGCTACTTCCCCGAGCCCGACCTCGTGCCGCTGGCACCATCGGAGGAGTGGGTGGCCGAAGTGCGGACGTCGCTGCCGGCGCTGCCGGCCGCTCGGCGCGAGCGGTTGGCGACGGCCGCGGGCCGGGCGCCCGCGGATGCCGCGGTCGCCGTCATCGTCGAGCGGGGCCAGGACGACGTCGCGGTGGACGCCATCGCGGCCGGAGGCGATCCGGGCCGGGTCCTGGTGCACGTCGAGCACGACCTCGGCGCCGACGACATCGTGGCCCCGGCTCGCCTGGCGGCGCTGACGCAACTGGAGGTATCGGGCGCGCTGACGGCCACGCAAGCCAAGGCCGTGCTGGCCGACATCGTGGCGGCGGGCGGCGACGACGACCCGGCGGCCGTCGCCGCGGCCAAGGGGTTCGAGGCCATGGACACCGGCGCCTTGGAAGCCGCCGTCGACGCTGCGATCGCCGCCGACCCGACGGCGTGGGGCAAGTACGTCGCCGGCGACGACAAGGTGGCGGGCGCCTTCGTCGGGCCGGTCATGAAGGCGACCAAGGGGAAGGCCGACGGCAAGGCCGTCACCGCCCTACTGCGAGCGCGGCGAGACGCGGCGCACTGAGTGACCCGGCGCGTCGGCGGCGTCGAAGCGGGCGGCACCAAGTGGGTGTGCGCCGTTGGAACCGGGCCCGACGACATCACCGTCGCCACCTTCCCGACCACGACGCCGCACGAGACCATTGGTCGCGTCATCACGTTCTTCCGTGAGGCGGGCGGGGTCGAGGCCATCGGCATCGGGAGCTTCGGTCCCGTCGACCTGGTGGGTGGACGCATCACGACCACACCGAAGCCGGGCTGGTCGTCCACCGACGTGGCCGAGCCCATCGGTTCGGCGTTGGGCATGCCGGTGGCGTTCGAGACCGATGTCGGTGCGGCGGCGCTGGGCGAGTTGCGGTGGGGAGCGGCGCGCGGCCAGCGCACGTTCTGCTACGTGACCGTCGGGACGGGCATCGGGGGCGCCGCTGTGGTCGACGGCGTCGTGCTCCACGGCGCCGGGCACGCCGAGATGGGCCACCAGCGCATCCCGCACGACCTGACCGCCGACCCCTTCCCCGGCTCGTGCCCGTTCCACGGCGACTGCTGGGAGGGCCTGGCCAGCGGGCCGGCGGTGGCCGCTCGCTGGGGGCGGCCGGGGTCCGAACTGCCGGCCGACCATCCGGCGTGGGCGCTCGAAGCCGGGTACGTGGCGGCCGGGCTGGCCAACATCACCTACGTCCTGATGCCGGCGGTCATCATCGTCGGCGGCGGCGTGGCGGGCCGCCCGGGCCTCCTCGACCAGGTCCGGGCCGATCTGGCCCGGCTGCTCGCCGGCTATGTGCCGACACCCGAGGTGCGGAGCGCCGGCCTCGGCGACCGGGCCGGAGTCCTGGGCGCCCTCGCCCTGGCCCTCGACCTCGCCGCGGGCTGACGGCTACGGCCCGAAGTTGAACCGGCGACCGCCCGTCCGGGCGTTCCCAGGTTCAACTTCCGGGAATGACAGGTGCCCCGGCGAGCGTTAAGCTCGGTTGAGAAACGAAACCGTACCGTATCGAAAGGCTCCTTGATGGCCGTGGCCGCCGAGCTCGACGCCTCCGCCGAGCTCTCCGATCACATGCACCAGCGCCGGTGGATCACCCTGGGCGTGCTGTGCGTGTCGCTGCTGGTGATCGTGATGGACAACACGATCCTGAACGTGGCGATCCCGTCGCTCGTGGAGGACCTCGGTGCCACCAACAGCCAGCTCCAGTGGATCATCGACTCCTACACGCTGGTGTTCGCCGGGCTCCTGCTCACCACCGGCAGC
>DASXAI010000469.1:0-3781 GCA_036406775.1 Acidimicrobiales bacterium | reverse complement strand
ATCAAGGCGCTCTAGCAGGCTGCGGAAGGCGCCGCCGGGGCCGATCGCGCCGAGCTGGCGTGGGTCGCCGACCAGGACGAGCTTGCCGCGAGCGCGCTCGACGTCCCGGTAGAGCGTCTGCAGGTCCCAGGTGCTCGCTGTGCCCGCCTCGTCCACGATCAGGATCGTCCGGCGCCCGAGGCTCCGCTGCGGAGACCGCTTGAGCTCGGCCAGAGTGGCGGCAAGACTGGTCGCTGTGATGCCGACCTCGGCGAGCTCTGCCGCGGCGCGTCTCGTGTTCGCGGCGCCTGCCACCCGCCAACCGGCCCTTTCCATCACCTCCCGGTAGGCGCCGAGGGCGAAGGTCTTGCCGGTCCCGGCATCGCCGCGCACGACGCTCAGCCGATCGCCGTGAATGGCAAGCCTCCTGACCATCTCCTCCTGCTCGGCCGTGAGGGTCCGCCAGTGGCGATCGGCGAGGACGGATTTAAGCGCGCGGCGTGGCGCAACTGCCGCTCCCGCATCCTGACCGGCGCGGGCCGCCTCGATCAGCCCCCGCTCGGCTGCGAGCAGCCCCCGAGTGGTGTAGCGAGCGCCCTCGGGGCGGATCTCGGTCACCCGCTCGGAGCGCTCGGGCTGATCGAGCCGAACCAGCTCGGGCGAGCGCCGCACGGCCTCGGCGCAGGCAGCGATCGAAGGGAGGTCGGCGCCGTCGGGGAGGTGCTGGCAGACCGCGCGGACGATCTCGTGCTCGGTGACCGAGGCCGCCTCGTGTACCAGGCCCTGCTCTTCCGTCAGCTCCGTGACGACCCGCCGGCGTTCCTCGGCCGACCCCGGGCGTGCCTCGCACCGCCGGCCGATCGCTTGATCGATCTCGTGGTTGTCGAGACCGACCTCGCGACCGTACTCGCGCCACTGTTCGCGCAGTTCGGTGGGGGCCAGCGAGCGGTCCTTGACTCTGCGGGTGCCATAGGCGGCCTGCTGGGCGGCCTCAGCCTGCTCGGGGCGCTGGCCGCGCCTATCGAGCAATTCGAGGATCTCGTTGCGGCGGCGGGAGAACGCCTCGATCGTCTGCCGGCGGATACCACGCACGTCGGCGTAGCCTCGTGCGACGGGCTCCCACTCGACGCCGAGCCGCCGGGTCAGCTCGGCGCGCAGCTTCGCCTGGTAGACGTAGCCGAGGGTCTTCGACGGACCGAGCAGCCAGGGCGCGTTAAGCCGGAGCCACCTTCCCCGGTCATCGCGAGTCGCGTTGACGATCAGGGCGTGGGTGTGGAGGAGGGGGTCGCCGGCACGGGAGATGCGGTGGCGGAACAGGGCGCAGATCAGGCCGTCGCCCCTGACGTGCTGGCGCCTGCCGTTGATCGTGCGGCGTGTCCGGGTCAGCTGTCGCTCCGCGTATGTGAGCGCCTCCTTCACGGCGGCGTCGTGGGCGGCGATCACTGCCTCTCTTGCGCGCAGGTCACTGAATCCGTAGATCAGGCTGACCGACTTCGGCGCCCGGAAGCAGAAGTCCCAGCCTGGACGGCGCCGGACGGTGGGAGTGCCGCCGCTGTAGGGCGAGTGGCCGGGCCCTACCTTCCGGGACATCGTCTGGAGTTCCCCGTATTCGCTCCGTAGAACGGCGGTCAGATCCTCGCCGTTGATCTGGCCCTCCAGGCCGAGCGCGCTCGCGCCGGTGCCATGCCACTCGCCGGCCGACTCGCCCTCACCGGCGTAGTAGTCCTCGATCCCGTTAGCGACCTTCGCCAGCCAGTAGCTGGCGAGCCGCCTCGGGTCGAGCTCCTTCCAATCGAGCATCGTCCCTAACAGGACGCGCAAGCGCCCGGAAATCCGACCCCCACAACTCGTTGTGATGGTCTGTCACCGCGCTTGGCTGTTGACTCGCTGTCGTTGCCTTGTCGGGTTGCTGAGTGCTCGGTTTGTGGCGGCTTCGGGTCTCATGCCTTGCTCACTCTTGAGCGTGAGGGATCTGATCCTCGAGGCTTACTTCTCTCGGGCGGGCGCAGACTCCCAGCCAGCGCTGGCGGTGCGCAAGCTTTAGCGGGGTCTCTGGAGGTGCTACCCGACCCGCTCGCAGCCCTTGAGGTGGTCGGCGTGGAGGTTCGCCACGACCCGGTCGCGGCCGCTGCCACAGCGAACGAGGTCGCTGCCCGAGCCGGTCTTGATCACGTCGTTGCCGCTGGAGCCGAAGATCCGATCGTTGCCATTGGAGCCGGAGATGACGTCAGGGCCGGGACCGCCGATCAAGGTGTCGTGATCTGCTCCACCCAGAATCCGGTCGCGACCAGGTCCGCCGTCGATCTGGTCGCTGTCACTGAGCCCTTCGAGTACATCCGCGCCTCCAAGTCCTTGGATCGAGTCGGCGCCCTCGGTTCCGGCGAGGTGATCGGGTCCAGCCGTGCCAACAAGCTGCGCTCCAGGATCGGCGGCGGCGATACCAGCCCCAAGCACCAGCGCTGATACGGCGACCAGCGGGACCAGCTTGCACCCCGGCATCAGGAGCGCGGGCCGATGACCTTGACCGTGATCGGTCGCGACGCGCCTGTGGCGAACGGATAGGTCTGCTGGGCCGGAACCCGGGCGCGGAGGTGGTAGCGCTGAACGCCAAGGGTGCGAGTAAAGCGGTAGGAGAAGCGGTACTGCCCCTGGCTGTTGGTGTGCGTGGTACCGAAGGTCTGGAAGCGATGTCCGCGCTGGGCCTGCAGCTCCACCAGCAGGCCTCCGGCCGGATACGTCGTGTCCTTCAGGCGGCCCCTCATCTCGAGCGTCTGGCCGTTACGAAGCGCCCGCCGGGGTTGCCGCAGCTTCACGGGAGCCCGGACGTTCAGGTTGACGCTCGACGTCACGGCGCCGCCCTGGACACGATGGACGAAGTAGAGCGTCCTCGAGGGTCCGCGAGTGGCCCGATAGGTGAATCGGCCATTCCCATCAGTCTTCAGGAAGGCGGTGGGGGACAGCTGTCCTCCGGCCATCCTCGGTAGCTCGGCGACGCAGACATCTGTGCTGCCGCCGCCGCTCAGCAGTCCCGTGACCCGAGCAGCGCGTCCGTACGGGACCGTGATCGAGCGACGAGCCTTCTTGCCATGCCGCTTGAACTTGGTGGTCATGTTGAGCGCGTTCGAGCGCGGATCCGGATTGCAACTCGTGTTCGCCGTCCGGATTGCGATCGGCCCGTAGACCGCGTCATTCCCCGCAGCGTCGCTGACCAGGATGCGCAGGCTGTGCTGTCCGTCCGGAACGGTTGCTGTGTTGAACATGACCGTCCCGCTGGCACTGTTCTTGCACGGTCGCGGAAGGTCGAAGGGCTGTTGGCAACGCCCTTCGTTCGAGTCGATGACGTCACGATCGACGATGCGACCGTCGACCTCGAAGAGCGCCTGATAGACGCCGCCGCCGCGATCCGTTGCCGAAAGCGATACCGGCTCCAGGCCCGTCAGAGGCGGTTTGGCAGGGTTGACAACAGGCCCCGAAGGGGCAGATTCGAGGATCGGATCCTGATCGTCCTCAAGCGTGACGTCCACACGATGGATCTGCAGTTGCGCCCCGGGGCGCTTCGCCGGGCACTTTGACTTCGAGGAGTCGCTGACGCCGCAAGTGATGCTGAGCAGCAGGCTGTTTGCGCCGTTCGGGTTCGATCCCTGGACCAAATTCGTTGAACTGACACCCGCCTTGGACGAGCCCCTCGACTTGCAGCCATCACCGCTGTAGCACTCGTCGTGCCCGTTGTAGGTGCTGCCGTCAACGTCGTAGTACCGGTAGTTGTACGGGTAGGCCAGCTGGAGGCTCCGCCAGATCGACC
>DASXAI010000468.1:0-3702 GCA_036406775.1 Acidimicrobiales bacterium | reverse complement strand
CAGCGTCAGCTCGACGGCACCGAGGTTCGATCCGAGGTGCCCGGCGTTCTCCGCCACCGCCTGCACGATGAAGTCACGTATCTCGCCCGCCAGTTCGTCGAGCTCTTCGTACGAGAGCGAGCGCAGGTCGGACGGCTCATGAATCGAGTCGAGATACATCAGGGGCAGGACTTCCTGGTCGGTGGCAGGGGCGCGACGCCCGTCGACAGTACCGCCGCTGGGGGTGATCGTCCGCTTCATGGGGGGTTCTGCGGTATGGTGCGCGAGCTTTTCTCGCGGGAGGGTGGGAGATGTTGAGCATGCGGGCTCGTTTGGCACGAATCGGAGCAGCCGTCGCGGTCGCTTCGCTGGGACTCGTCGGGTACCAGGCGGTGACGCAAGTCGCGACCGCCGCGCCACCGCCGGTGGTGACCACTGATTACGCGTCCTATCCGCCGGCCGGTTCAGTGCCGGCCACGTGCACGGCCGGCGCGGGCGGGCCGGGTGTGCTCCAGGGCTACCGGGCGTTCATCGACCCGGCGACGGCCGATCCCGCTGTCGTCGCGGCCAATCCGACGGCCTTCGCCGATCCAGGGGCTGGTGCCGCGTTTGCCGCTCGTTCCCTGCGCCGGTTCCAGACCCTGATCCAGCCGACCAACCGGGTGGTCATCCGGTGGACGGGGTGGACGGCCGGCTGTGAAGGACTCACGATCTCGTTCCCGCTGAAGGCCACGAACGAGGACCACTTCGACATCACTGACGACCAGGCGCTCATTCGCGAGCCCAACGGGCCGTATGTCTTCCCGTTCTGCAACCAGGGCACCGATCCCTGTCCGGCCGACGCCGCGACGCCGCCCGGCGCCGCCGGCCAGTTCCAGCTGAGCACGGTGATCCCGCAGATGAACGTGGTGTGCGGCTACCAGCTCGATGTCATCATCGGCGGGCCGCTGGAGACCGTGGGGCCGAGGGGCTCGTACTACCAGGACTTCATTCGTCAGCAGGCCGTCACGATGGGCTTGGGCACGTTCAACACGAATCCGCCGAACATGCTGATCGACGCGGCCAACGGGGCCATGCCGTGTCAGACCGGGCAGCGCATCACGATCGACAAGCAGTGGGTCGGCACGGGCAGTACGCCGCCCGTCAACGTGCCGCCGGAGTTCCTCCTCACCGTCACGAGCTCGGTCAGCCAGACCGACGCGACGGTGCTGAGCACGGCGACCTGCAACGTGAGTGGTGGTGTGTTCACCTGTAGCTACGTCGACGCGGCTGCGCCCGGAGTACCGCAGGGTGGTCTCCTCGTCACCGACAACAGCCTGCTCACCGTCACGGAGACAGGGTTCCCGGGCAACACCGTCGACGTCACGTTCCCGGTGGGCATGGCGAGCAAGTTCATCGTGTGCCAGAACATCAGCGGCCCGTGCGCGTTCCAGCTCACGAATACGCCGCCGCCCACGACGACCACGACCACGACGGCGCCGCCGGAGACGACGACGACGCCCACGACGGAGCCGACCACGTCGCCCGAGACCATCACCCTGCCGCCGACGGGCTCGTCGGGGCCGGCGCCCATGACGATCATCGCCCTGGCGTTGCTCCCGCTCGGTGCGGCCCTGGTTTGGTTCACGCGCCGTCGCGCTGATGAGATCTAGGCCGTCCGCCTAGCAAAGGGGAACGCCATGTCGGTGTCGGTTGGTGACAAGGTCCCGGACGTCGAGGTGAAGACGCTGGGCGCGGACGGGATGCCCGCGCCCATCCGCACCGGAGAGGCGCTCGGTTCGGGCCGGGTCGTGCTCTTCGGTGTGCCCGGCGCCTTCACGCCCGGCTGCTCGAAGCTCCACCTTCCCGGCTTCGTCCGCCAGGCCGACCAGCTGGCCGCCAAGGGCGTCGACAAGGTGGCGTGCATCGCCGTGAACGACGCCTGGGTGATGGACGCCTGGGGCAAGGACCAGGGCGTCGGCGACAAGATCCTCATGCTGGCCGACGGCAACGGCGAGTTCGCCGACGCCATGGGTCTGTCGTTCGACGCCTCCGGGTTCGGACTCGGCAAGCGGTCGCAGCGGTACGCCGTCGTGATCGAGGACGGCGTGATCACGAAGCTGAACGTCGAGGCCGGCGGCGGCGTCGACGTCAGCTCGTGTGAGAACGTCCTCAGCCAGCTCTAGGCGGCGGCCGCCGGGTCCGATGCCACGGCCGGCGTCTCGGCCTTGACGCGCGAGCCAGGTCCGCGCTGGTACCACCAGTCGTCGAGCGCCCGGCCCAGGACGTAACCCAGGCCGAGGCAGACCAGTCCCCCGGCGGCGTCGAGGAAGTAGTGGTTGGCCGTCACGACGATGCAGAACAGGGTGGCCATCGGGTACAGCACCAGCAGGGCCCGCGACCACCAGCGCTTCGTGAGCGGCCACATCACGAGGGTGCACCACAACGACCACGCGATGTGGAGGCTGGGCATAGCGGCGTACTGGTTCGACACCTCGGCGATGGCGCCCGAGTCGAACGACCACAGGCCGCCGACCTGGGCCAGCGTGTCGGTGAAGCCGAACGGCGGAAGGCCGCGCTCCATCCGGAGCTCAGCGCCGCCGAAGCGGTTCACGGCCGGGTCGACGTCGAGCAGCCGCGGCGGCATGAGCGGGAACAGGGAGAACCCGAGGATGCCGAGGGCGGTGGTGAAGCCGAGCACGTTCCGCCACCGCGTGAACCGCACGGGGTCGCGGATGTAGAGCCACACGAAGGCGACGAACGTCACGACGAAGTGGAACGTGCCGTAGTAGATGTTCCAGAAACGGATGAAGGCGTCCCAGCCCAGGAACCAGCCCTGGATGGCCTTCTCGTGGAAGATGTGCAGCGCCTTCTCGATGTCGATGATCCGGATGGCGTTGTCGAAGGCGTGGACCGGCTGTTGGCCCTTGTCGACCAGCGCCGATCCGAACAGGTTCCGGGTGTAGCTGTAGACGCCGTAGAACGCGGCGATCAGCACGACTTGGACCCACAGCTTCGGCCGGGGGCGCGCCGCAGGCGGAGCGATCTCGTCGGCGCGCATGGGCTAGCAGGCTACGCCCCGTCACTCCCCGTTCCGTGGTTGTTCATGCGAAGCTCGCGGCATGACGACTCAGGTGGCCGGGCATGCCGGTGAGCAGGCGGTGGCGGCGCTGCGGGGCTTCGGTGTGGACGTCATGTTCACGCTCAACGGAGGCCACGTGTGGCCGCTGTACGAGGCGGCCGAGCACCAGGGCGTCCGCATCGTGGACACGCGGCACGAACAGACGGCCACCTTCGCGGCCGAGGCGTGGGCCAAGCTGACCCGCCGGCCCGGCCTGGCCGTCCTCACGGCTGGTCCGGGCGTCACGAATGGCATCTCGGCCATCACGACGGCCCACTTCAACGGCTCGCCGCTCGTCGTGCTCGGCGGGCGCGCCCCGGCCCG
Source organism: Acidimicrobiales bacterium (assembly GCA_036406775.1). Taxonomy (GTDB): domain Bacteria; phylum Actinomycetota; class Acidimicrobiia; order Acidimicrobiales; family Ilumatobacteraceae; genus DASXAI01. The sequence continues at coordinate 299 of DASXAI010000468.1, read as the reverse complement.
GCGGTGGGGCGCCGGCTCGCTCCAGGAACTGGACCACGTGCCCATCGTGGCGTCGATCACGAAGCTCGCCGCGACGGCGACCGACGCCGGCAAGGCGGGATCGCTCGTCCACGAGGCGGCGGTGACGGCGCTGACCCCCCACCGTGGACCGGTCTTCGTCGACTTCCCGCTCGACGTCTTCGGGCCGGTGGAGGGCGACGTGCCCGACGCCGTCGAGCCGAGCCGGCCGGCGCCCGACCTCGACGCCGTCGACGCCGTGGCCGGGCTCATCGCCACGGCGTCCACTCCGGCCTTCGTGA
>DASXAI010000467.1:0-3451 GCA_036406775.1 Acidimicrobiales bacterium | reverse complement strand
GAACAGGTCGTACTCGTTGGTGCTCACATAGACGCCGTTCCTGTCACCGCCGATGTGCGGGTAGTCCTGGAAGCACGGCCCAGGGGCGGTGCCGTCCACCGTGCAGTGGTGATTCGGCGTGCCATCGATGCCGTCGTTCTGGGCGGGGACGTGGTAGATCGTCCACGCTCCAGTCGGGTCGCCGGTGTTCGACACGGCCAGATCGATCGTGTTCTTCCCGTTGAAGGCGGCTGTGGTCCCGACATGGAACAGCGTCGTGATCACGAGCATGAACCGGTTGTTGTCGGGGTCGTAGTGGCAGACGGGATCGATGACATCGGGACCGAAGTCGCCCGTCGTACGGTTGATGGCCGCCGGGTACCCGAAGAACGTGTTGATGTCCTGCACACCAGTGAGCGCCGCCCCGGTCGTTGAGCTGAAGACGCGCAGCACGCTGTTGACGGCTTCGACGGTGAAACCGTTCCCCACGCACAGCGCCTGATCGGGCGGCTCGACCGAGAACTGGTTACCGGCGTTGGCCAGCCGCTGGTCGCGGTGGTTCAGGCCGTCGAAGCTCAGGCTCAGCGTGGGGTTCGTGGTCGCAAGGAGACTCGACGCCACGACCGGCGAGTCGAGGGGCTTCTTGGGGAACTTGCCGTTCTTGAACCCGGGACGGGGGCGGTTGAAGCTGCCCGCGCCTTCGTCTTCGTCGACGCCAGGCGAGAACTCCGGCGCCTGGATGGCATCGGTGCCCGGCGCCGCCGGCCGGATGCTCGTCGTGCCGGCGCTCGGGATCTGACGCGTACCCGATCCCGGCGCGGCCGCCGCCGTGCCCGCCACCGTTGGTATGGCGCCGGCGACCCCCAGCAAGAGTGCACTCCCGATGACGACCCACCGCCTCTTCATGGTCCCTCCTCGGACTCCATCGGCCAACCACCCGCGGCCCAGATTCTTCAGAGGTTCGAGCGCCAACGCAAGAGATGAACCGCCGATACCGCGCACCGGAATACCTGTTCCGGATTGCCTTCCGCTCCTAGGCTCCCGAGCGTGGAGGGCACGCTCTACATCACCGGCGATGCAGAGTCGGATCGGTTGCTCAACAGCGACCCGTTCGCCCTCCTCGTCGGGATGCTGCTCGACCAGCAGGTGCCGATGGAGTGGGCCTTCCGTGGTCCGGCCAATCTGCGCCTGCGCCTCGGGCACCTCGACCCGGTCCGGACGGCGGCGCTCACGCCTGACGACGTCGTGGCGGCGTTCGTCCAGAAGCCGGCGCTGCACCGCTACCCCGCCGTCATGGGCCGGCGCGTGCACGCGCTCGCCGTCTTCGTCACCGATGTATACGACGGCGATGCGGCGCGCATCTGGAGCGGGGTCGCCAGCGGCGCCGAGTTGCTCGCCAGGTTGAAGGCGCTGCCCGGCTTCGGCGACGAGAAGGCCAAGATCTTCGTCGCCCTCCTGGCCAAGCGGATGGGAGTCGCACCGGCCGGTTGGGAGCAGGCGGCCCGCCCGTTCAGTGACGACACCCCTCGATCGGTGGCCGACAGCGCCGATGCCGACTCGCTGCGACGCGTCCACGAGTGGAAGGAAGCGCAGCGGGCGGCGCACAAGGACAAGCAGGGCCGACCGCTGAAACAGCGGTGACGCCGCCCGCTAGCTGATCGGCACCGTTCCTGTCGGGGAAACGCGCCGGTTCCGCGCCGATTCGCCGACAGAAACCGAGGCCTCGGTGGTCTGCCGTCGACGCCGAGCGTCGACGGCGAGCCAGCCGACGAGGCCCCCGATCGTGACCGCCTGGAGGACCTGCGCCAGCTGCTGCGTACGCGGGCCGCCGCGTGCGGCCTCCCACAGCGAGAGCGGATCGAGCCGCCAAGCGGCGTCGATGCCGCAGCCGTAGAAGTAGTCCGCCGTCGTCTCGGCGGGTGCCTTGAGCACGGGGCACGACGGCGACGGCACCGTGGGCAGCGCGATGGCGGCCTGGTTCCACACGACACCGGTCTGTCCGACGGCCAGCACCATGAGCACAACGGCCACCACAACGGCCCGCACGGTGCTGCCGACGAGCCACGACAACGCGGCGTCGAGCGGTCCCGGTGCCGCGCGTACCGCCGCCACCACGAGCGCCGGTAGCAGCGGCAGCGTGAGCCGCGGCCCCCACGCGATCCAGCCGAACGTCGACCACCACGACGCCAGCAACCCGGTGAAGGCGACGGTGACCGCGACGACAGCCATGGGCGGACCCCACCGGCGGACGTCGCGCGGGTGACGGACCGCGGCGACGACCCCGACCAGGAGCACACCGGCGAGGATCACGGCGACGACGGTCCAGAACCACAGCACGCCGACGTTGGGCGCCAGCCAGTCGGCCAGCGCCAGTTTGGCCTTCAGCGAGACACCGGGAACCCTCGTGAACGGGCCGTTGTAGGTGAGATTGGAGACGGTGCCGAACCGGAACTGGTTGAAGGCCAGGTTCACGCCGACGCCGGCCACTGCGCCCCCGAGCATCGGCGCCAACACACGCATGGGTGGCAGCCAGCCGTCCCGTTCGTTGTCGCGCGCACAGATGATCCCGAGGGCGAGCAGGAACGGCGCCGCCGTCTCCTTGGTCAACGTGGCGAGGAACACCGTCACGAGAATCCAGCCCCCGCGCCGCATCCCGGCGGCGAGTACGAACGCCAGCACGAGGAACGTGGCCAGCGCCTCGCCGAACGGGATCAGGCCGTACAGCACCATGGGCCCGGTGACCAGCGCGAGGAGCAGCACCACGGCCCACCGCGTGCCGAGCAGGCGCCGGCCCACGGTCAGCACTAGGGCCGCCATGCCGGCGACGGCGAGCGCCGACACCCATGCGAGCGCTCGTTCCGTCGTGGCGTCGGGCCCGCCCAACGCCACGAACGGTGCCGCCACCAGGTACTGGTAGATGGCGAACGGCCCGACGGTGGTGACGTCGGTGCCGGCGACGTGCCCGCAGTTCGAGAACGTCCCGTCGCGCAGGCAGTCGAGGGCGGCGTGGGTACCTTCGACGAGCACGCCCGTGTCGCCGAGCCGCACGTTCACCCACCGTGTGCCGTCGACCAGGAGGACGATCACCAACAGCGCCCCGGCGACGACGGCGATCTTCGCCGGCGCCGACCACCGAGCCGCCTGCCGCATCCGCCGGAGGGTACTGCGGGTACCGTCGCGCAGGATGGAGGGCGCGCCCGAGTCGACCGCGAGCAGCGAGTACGCCCAACTGCTCACCGAGATGCAAGGCGCCCGATGGAAGCGCTACGCCCCCAACCCGTACCAATGGTTCGTGCGCAGTCGCCGCCTGGGGTTCACCCTCGACGTCGGCTGCGGCATCGGGCGCGGCCTCAGCTACCTGCGCGGCAACGGCGTGGGCATCGACCACAACCCCGACTCCGTGCGGATCTGCCGCGAGCGCGGCTTCGAGGCGTTCGTGCCGGACGACTTCTTCGCCAGCGAGTACGCCCGG
>DASXAI010000466.1:0-10847 GCA_036406775.1 Acidimicrobiales bacterium | reverse complement strand
GTCGCCCCAGTGCTCGACGGGCGAGCCGCGGAAGTACTCCTCGTCCATGTTGAGCCCGCGAGCGATCGCCTGGTCGTTGTTGGCGATCACGATCGCCTCCTGGTCGACGGCCGTGTCCCAGGGCAGGTCGGTGGTCGCGTTCCACTGGCCCGTCTTGGCCTTCTCGTACAGCTTGCGCAGCGCCGGGCGGGCCAGCGTGTAGTCCCACGTGAAGAGGGCGTCGGCGTTGTCGGCGACGGCGTGCTGGACCTCGTCGACGTCGGTGTTGGTGATGGCGAGGATCGCCTCGACGTCGTTGACGTCGGCTCGGCCGATGAGCTCCTCGGTGGATGACATGGACTTACCTCCCGATGGGGATGGACGAAGGTTCGAAAGCGGGCAGGACGAAGGCACGCACGAACTCGGTTGCCGAGATCTCGTCGGCGAGATCGACGTAGCGCGACGGCGCCAGGAAGTAGGAGATGACGACCCGCGCCAGCCACTCGGCCAGCCGGGCCGACTGCTCGCGGCCGATGTAGGGCGCGAAGAACGGCGTGAGGAAGACGGTGGCGACCCGGAAGATGCGGGGCAGGCCGGCCACGGTGAGATCACTGGCCACCTCGCCCGGTTCAGAGGCCAGCATCAGCTTGAGGTGTTCGTCGGTCTGCAGCATCCGGGTGGCACCGACGACACCCCGCACGACCACGTCCTCGAACGTCGTCGCACCGGCGACGTGCTCGGTGAGGGTGGCCATGAACTCCTCGGTCTCGCGGACCCGCAGGGCCTCGTAGAGCACGTCGCGACCGCCGGGGAAGAGCCGGTAGAGGGTGGCCCGGGACACGCCTGACTCGGCCGCGATGTCGTCGACGGTGACCTTGGCGACGCCCCAGCGCTCGCAGCACCGCTTGGCGGCATCGAGCACGCGGTCGCGGTCCCCCTGCACGCTGAGACATTAAGACGAAAACCGTCTCACCGTCAAGGGCGGCCGGTGTGAAATGATCGAGCCATGCCGGTGACCAGCGGGTTCAACCACGTCGCCACCATCACGCCGGACCTGGACCGGATCGTGGCCTTCTACACGGGCGTGTTCGGCGGCGAGAAGACGTTCGAGATGGCGGCTCGCGCCGACCATCCCCGCATGGCGATCGTCGACCTCGGCGGCGGCGCCTGCCTGAACATCTTCGAGACCACCCCGGACCAGATCATCGGCGACCGGCGCCGCCAGGGCGGCCGCGGCCCCATCGACCACTTCGCGCTGGCCGTCGACTCGCGGCCGACCCTGGAGGACGTGCGCGACCGGCTGGTGGCGGCAGGCGCCCACATCGGCGAGATCCAGCGTCTCGGCGACGAGTGGTCACTCTTCTTCCGCGACCCCGACGGGATGGAGCTCGAGGTCTGCTGTCACGCCGAAGCGTGACCAGCCCTACGGCACGACCTTGTCGGCGAAGCGCTCCCGCAACGTCTTCTTCGAGAACTTGCCCACCGACGTCTTGGGCACCTCCTCGATGAACACGACCTCGTCGGGCACCTGCCATCGGGCGACCCTCGGCCGGAGGTAGTCGAGCACCTCCTCGGCCGTCAGCTCCTCGCCCGCCTTCAGCACCACACAGGCCAGCGGCCGTTCGGACCACTTTTCCGACCTCACACCGATGACCGCCGCTTCGGCGATCCTCGGATGGCCCATGAGCTCGTTCTCCAGCTCGACCGAGCTGATCCACTCCCCGCCCGACTTGATGAGGTCCTTCGTGCGGTCGACCAGCCGGATGTAGCCCTCGGCGTCGATGGTGGCGACATCCCCCGTCCGGAGCCAGCCGTCGCTCGTGAAGCTCTCGCCCGCGCGCGGGTCGTTGTAATAGGTGCGGGCGATCCACGGCCCTCGGCACTGGAGCTCGCCGGACTGCTCGCCGTCCCACGGCAGCGGAACCTCGGACCCGGGTTCGGTGATGCGGACGTCCACGCCGAGGAGGGCCAGACCCTGGGCCGACCGCACGTCGGCCAGCTCCTCCTCGGGCCGATCGAGCAGCGTCGACTTCACCCAGCTGACCGACGCCACCGGGCTCGTCTCGGTCATGCCCCAGGCGTGCAGGATCGGCAGGCCGGTCTGGGCGCGATAGGCCTCGGACAGCGCCTTGGGCACGGCCGAACCGCCGCACGGGATGGCCCGCAGGCCCGTGGTGTCGCGCCCCTTCAGGAGGGGCAACACGCCCATCCAGATCGTGGGCACGCCGGCGGCAACAGTGACGCGCTCCTCCACGATGAGGTCGGCGACGGCGGGCGGCGACAGGTCGGGTCCGGGCATCACGAGGTCGGCGCCCGCCGCGACGGCGGCGTGGGCCAGGCCCCAAGCGTTGGCGTGGAACATGGGCACCACTGGCATGACGCGGTCGGCCTCGCGGACGCCGATGCCGTCCGCCATCAGCGCCGCCATGGTGTGGAGGTAGCTCGAGCGGTGCGAGTACACGACGCCCTTGGGGTTGCCGGTGGTGCCGCTCGTGTAGCACATGGACGCCGCCGCCGACTCGTCGTCGACGTGGAAGACCACGGGGGACGCGTCGGCGAGGAGGGCCTCGTAGTCGTGCAACGGCAGCCCGTTGGCGTCGGGGACGTCGCCCTTGCCGTCGTCCATCAGCACGAGGTGCTTGACCGTGGTGAACGTCGGCAGGAGCGGGAACAGGAGCGCGGCGAGCGACCGGTCGACGAAGATCACCTCGTCCTCGGCGTGGTTCACGATGTAGGTGAGCTGGTCCGGGAACAGGCGGATGTTGAGCGTGTGGAGCACCCGACCGGTGCACGGCGCCGCGAAGTACAGCTCGAGATGGCGGGCCGTGTTCCAGCCGAACGTGGCGACGCGACCGTCGGCCGAGATGCCCAGCCTGTCGAGCACGCCCCCGAGCCGGCGCGTGCGATCGGCCCACTCGGCGTAGGACATGTGGACGCGGCCGTCGGCCACGGCGGTGACGATTTCCTTGGCGCCGAAGTACTTCTCCGGCCGCTCGAAGATGTGGACGAGCGTGAGTGGAACGTCCTGCATCAGGCCCTTCATCGCGACCTCCCCATTGTCGCCGGCACGACCGCGGCCCCCGACCGCTGTCGCGCCCGACAGTAGCGACCTGGCCGGGTCTAGCGTGGAGCGGGTGGAGGCCTTCGCCAGCGCGCCCCCGATGCCGATCCAGCGGGGGCGACTGGCGATCCTGCTGGGCATCATCGCGGCGCTGATCGTCGCGTCGAACGTCGGCACCATCCTGTCCGCCTCCCTGGTCCGCGACCACCCCGTGGCCCTGCTGGCGCTGTCGGCCCGGAACCGCCACCTCCTGCTCACCGTGGCCGCCGGCATCGGGGCCGTCCCGTACGTGCTGGTGAGCTTCGCTCGGATGGTGGCGCCCGCCGTGCCCTTCTATCTCCTCGGACGCTGGTACGGAGACCGAGGTCTGCGCTGGCTCGAGCGCCAGGCGGGCGGCACGCCGGCGACCGTCCGGTGGATCGAGCGGGCTTTCGACCGGGCCGCCGTGCCTCTCCTGTTCCTCATGCCGGGCAGCAACCTGGTGTGCCTCCTGGCCGGATCGCGGCAGATGGCGGCCCGGACGTTCGGCGTCACGCTGGCGGCCGGCATCCTCGTGCGACTCGCCTTCTTCTGGTTCGTCGGCAAGGCTTTTCAGGATCCCCTCGAGACGCTCCTCGACTGGATCACCAAGTACCAGTGGTGGATCGCAGGCGCCTTCCTCATCCTCACGATGGCGCAGTCGTTCCGGCGGGCCTCGGCGGCCGTCAAGCAGCTGCCGGCCAACGAGCCCGCCGCGGCCGAGGAGGAGCCGGCCGGCTGATGCGAGCTAGCGTCGCTCCATGAACCGGGGGCTGGCGGTGGTGATCGGGGCGTCGAGTGGCATCGGCGCCGCAACGGCCCACCGCCTGGCCAAGGAGGGGTTCGACGTCGTGGTCGGTGCCCGCCGCCTCGACCGCCTCGAGGAGGTCGCCGCCGCCATCGGCGCTCGGGCCCTGGCCCTCGACGTCACCGACCCGGCCTCGGTCGACGCGTTCTGCGCCCAGGTGCCCGAGTGCCGCGTGCTGGTCAACAACGCCGGTGGCGCCGCCGGGCTCGACCCGATCGAGACGTCGTCCGACGACGACTGGCAGTGGATGCTGGAGACGAACGTGGTCGGCACCGTGCGCATGACGCGGGCCCTCCTGCCCGCCCTCGAAGCCAGCGGCGACGGCCACGTCGTGATGATCGGCTCGGTGGCCGGCGTCGAGCCCTACCCAGGCGGCGCCGGCTACAACGCCGCCAAGTTCGGCGTCCGGGCCTTCACGCAGGTCCTGCGGATGGAGCTGCTGGGCCGCCCCATTCGCGTCACCGAGATCGATCCGGGACTCGTCGAGACGGAGTTCTCCATCGTCCGGTTCCGCGGCGACACGGCGCGCGCCGCCCAGGTCTACGAGGGCGTCGACCCGCTGTCAGGCGACGACGTGGCCGACACCGTCGCCTTCGCCGTCACCCGGCCCTCTCACGTCAACATCGATCAGCTCGTCATCACCTCGCGGGACCAGGCCCTGGCCCGCATGATCCACCGTCATTCCACTCGCAATTCACCTCGCAATTCACCCCCTGGAGAGTCTGCATGACCGCACCGAGCAGCCGGCCCGTGTTCACCGGTGTCGCCGTCGCCCTCGTCACCTTCTTCGACGAGCACGGCCACGTCGACCTGGCGGCCACCGCCAACCTCGCCTGCCACCTCGCCGACCGCGGGGCGCGGGCGATCGTGGTGGGCGGCACCACGGGCGAGGCGTCGCACCTGTCGACGAAGGAGCGCCTCCAGCTCCTCGACGCCGTCCGCAAGGCGCTCGCCGACGAGGTGCCGGTCGTGCTGGGCACGGGCAACCTGTCGGCCGGTGTCAGCGTCCCCGATCTCACCCGCCGGGCCGCCGAGCACGGCGCCGCCGCCGCCCTCACGCTCTCGCCCCGTCACGGCGACGTCCGCGAGTTCTACGGTGAAGTCGTCGCCGCCGCCGGCACCATGCCGGTGATCGCCTATCACTACCCGCAGTGGTGCCCGCCGGGCATCGCCGTGGAGGACCTCAAGGTGCTCAAGGTGGCGGGCGTGAAGGACTCGACGGGCGACTGCGAGCGCCTTTTGGAGACGCTCGCCGCGTACCACAAGCCCGTCTACACCGGCAGCTCCGCCATGGTGGCCTACGCCGGGATGCTGGGCGCCACCGGTGCGATCCTCGCCGCCGCCAACCTCGAGCCCGAGCTGTGCTCCGACGCCTTCGCCGGCAGCGTCGAAGCCCAGAAGGACCTCCTCCACGCCCACAAGATCTTCACGTGCTACGGCGTGAAGGGCCTCAAGGAGGAGCTGGCCCGCCGCTACGGCACCTCGACCGTGTGCCGCGAGTGCTAGCGGGGACTAAAGGCCGAGGAGGGCGTCCAGGCCGACGGTGAGGCCGGGACGGGAGAACACCTGCTTCACGGCGAGCAGCACGCCCGGGATGAACGAGGCCCGGTCGTAGGAGTCGTGGCGGATCGACAGCGTCTGGCCCGCCGTCCCGAGCAGCACCTCCTGGTGGGCGACGAGGCCGCGCAGCCGCACCGAGTGGACGTGGATACCCGCAGGCCCGGCGCCACCGCGTGACCCGGCCACGACCTCGTCGCGGGTCGGGTCCGGCGCCCAGGTCGGCGAGGCGTCGGCCATGCGCTGCACGGTCATCATGGCCGTGCCCGACGGGGCGTCGGCCTTGGCGTCGTGATGGAGCTCGATGACCTCGGCCGTCTCGAAGTAGGGAGCGGCCAGCTCGGCGAAGCGCATCATGAGCACGGCACCGATGGCGAAGTTGGGCGCGACGAGGCAGTTGCTGGTGGTGAACGCCTTGCCCAGCTCGGCCAAGTCGTCCGGCTTCCAGCCGGTGGTGCCGATGACGGCGTGCACACCGTGCTCGGCGCACCAGCGGGCGTTCTCCCGCGCCGCCGCCAACACCGTGAAGTCGATGGCGACCTCCACACCGGCTTGAGCCATGGCCGACGCGTCGGGCGCCACGTCGACGTCGTGCACGATCTCGCCGGCGTGGGCCGGATCGACCGCGGCTACGAGATCGAGGTCGGCATCGGCCGAGACGGCGGCGCAGACGGTGGTGCCCATCCGGCCACCAGCGCCGAAAACGCCCACCCGGGTCGTCACAGCGCTGACCCTACAGTCGGCTCGTGCGCTACGGCCTGAGTCTCCCGAACGTCGGTCCCACTGCCGAACTGCTGCGGCTCACGACGACGGCCGAAGCCAACGGCTGGGACGGCGTGTTCCTGTGGGATCACCTCCACCTCCGTCGCGAACTGCACCTCGACGTGGTGGACCCCTGGGTGATGATCGGCGCCCAGGCCGTCGCCACCGAACGGGTCCGCCTCGGCGCCCTCGTCACGCCCCTCGCCCGGCGGCGGCCGTGGAAGCTGGCCAAGGAGATCGTGACGGCCGACCACCTGAGCGACGGCCGGCTCGTGGTGGGTGTCGGGCTGGGCGAGCCGCCGCAGGACGACTTCGCCGCCTTCGGCGACCCGGCCGACTCCAAGGAGCGAGCCGGCTGGCTGGACGACGGACTCGCCGTCCTGGCCGGGCTCCTCACCGGCGAGCCGTTCACCCACGAAGGTCCCCACTTCGACGTCGACGCCCACTTCCTGCCAGCGCCGGTGCAGCGACCCCGGCCGCCGATCTGGGTGGCGGGTGTCGTTCCTCATCGGCGGCCGTTCGAGCGGGCGCGACGCTGGGACGGCGTGATGCCGCTGGCGCCCGACGACCTCATGCGCCCGGATCAGGTCGCAGAGGTGCTGGCCATCACCGGCACCCGGCCCGGCTTCGACGTGGTGGTGACGCCCGACCCCGCCGTGGCCCTCGGCGAGTTCGCCGACGCCGGCGCCACGTGGCTGATCTCCTCGGCGCCGCCGTGGCTCGAGGGCTGGCGCGACGATCTCACCGGCCTGGCGGCGGACGGACCGCCGAACTAGGGGGGTCAGGACGCCCGGCGCAACGAGGCCTTCGTGAGCGGCCCCACGGCGGCCAGGGCGCGGGGCCCCGACAGGACGCGGTCGATGACAACGCGTACGGCGTCCTGGTCGACCGCCTGCCACTTGGCGAGCTGCTCGGCCACGGGACGCACCTCGCCCGTGGTCGCCAACAGGCCGCCGAGGCGTGCCATCCGGCTGGACGGGTCCTCGAGGCTCAGCACGTACGAGCCGGTGAGGTAGCCCTTGGCCACGGCCAACTCGTCGTCAGTCAGTCCGGCGGCCACCAGCTTCTTCAGCTCGACCTCGATCAGGTCGAGCACCGGATCGACGTGAGCCGGCGTCGTGCCGGCGTAGACCGCCAGGGCGCCGGCGTCGGCGTAGGCCGACGGCGCCGAGTACACGGCGTAAGCCAGACCCCGCTGCTCCCGGATCTCGTCGAACAGCCGGCTCGACATCCCGCCGCCGAGGCAGTGGTTGAGCACGTCGAGCGCCTCCCGGTCCGGGTCGTCGCGGCGCACACCTCGGAACCCGAACGCCAAGTGGGCCTGCTCGGTGCGCCGCCTCCGCACGACGAGCGGCACGACCTTGGCCGACGGCGGGTGCCGCTCGGGCGGCGAGCCCCCGGCCACGCAGGGGAAGCGCCGTTCGACGTCGGCCACGACGGCGTCGTGATCGAGCGCACCCGCCACCGACACCACCATCGTCGCCGGTTGGTACCAGCGGGCGAAGAACGAGCGGACGTCGTCGGGCGTGACGGCGACGACCGTCTCCTTGACACCGGCCGTCTCTCGACCGAGCGGGTGGCGCGGGAACAGCGACTCGTACAAGAGGGTGTGGGCCTTGTCCTCGGGGCTGTCCTCGTCCATGAGGAGCTCCTCCAGGATCACCTGGCGCTCGCTCTCCACGTCGACCTCGCGCAGCGCCGGCGCCGTGAGCACGTCGCCGAGCACCTCGAGGCCGAGCGACAGCTCGGTGGCCGGCAGCCGGGTGTAGTAGGCCGTGTACTCCTTCGTGGTGAAGGCGTTCATGTCGCCTCCGACGCGGTCGATCGATTCGGCGATCTGGCGGGCCGAGCGGTCCTCGGTGCCCTTGAAAAGCAGGTGCTCGAGGAAGTGCGACACACCGGCGAGCTCGTCGGGCTCGTCGCGAGCGCCCACCCCCACCCAGACGCCGGCCGCCACCGACCGGGCCCCGGGCATGCGTTCGGTGGCGACGCGCAGGCCCGAGGCGAGCGTGGTGATCTCGACGGCAGTCGATCGGCGGCTCACCGCCGGCGACGGCCGCCACCGCGGCGATCGCGGTCGCGCTCGCGACGCTCACCGCTCGGACGGTCGTTGGCGCTCGGGTTCTCGCCGGGGCCGAGGTCGCCGTAGACCTGACGGGCTTCGTCGTCGAAGGCGTCCTCGAAGCTCACCGTGGCCGGACCACCGTCGCCGCCGGACGGCGGGGGCGGGGAACCCGGCGAGGGCGGCTCGCCACTGTCGGGCGCCGCTTCGTAGTCGGGGCCGATCGGCGTGAGGCTGACCTTGCCGTTGGGGTCGATGTCGTCGACCCGGACGGTGACTTCGTCGCCGAGGTCGAGGACGTCTTCCACCCGGTTGATCCGCTTGCCCCGACCCAACTTGGAGATGTGGACCAGGCCGTCGCGGCCCGGGAGGATGTTGACGAACGCCCCGAACTTGGTGACGTTGACGACCCGGCCGGTGTAGACCTCGCCCACCTTGGCCGTGGGCGGGTTCACGATGAGCTCGATCTGGCGCCGGGCTTCCGACACCTTGGCCCCGTCGGTGGAGCCGATGGTGACCGTGCCCACCACGCCGTCGTCGTCGACCGCGATGTCGGCGCCGGTCTCCTGCTGGATGGCGTTGATGACCTTGCCCTTGGGCCCGATCACCTCGCCGATCTTGTCCATCGGGATCGTGAAGCTGACGATCTTCGGCGCCGTCTCGCGCACCTCGGCCCGCGGCTCGGCGATGGCGCCCGCCATCACGTCGAGGATCGTGAGCCGGGCCTCCTTGGCCTGCTGCAGGGCGGCGGCCAGGACGTCGGCGGGGATGCCGTCGATCTTGGTGTCGAGCTGCAGCGCCGTGACGAACTCGGACGTGCCGGCGACCTTGAAGTCCATGTCGCCGTAGGCGTCCTCGGCGCCGAGGATGTCGGTGAGCGTCGTGTACTTGCCCTCGGCGTAGACCAGACCCATGGCGATGCCGGCCACCGGCGCCTTGACCGGCACGCCGGCGTCCATCAGCGACAGCGACGAGCCGCACACCGAGGCCATCGACGTGGAGCCGTTCGACGACAGGACCTCGGACACGAGGCGCAGCGTGTAGGCGAACTCCTCCTGCGAGGGGACCACCGGCAGCAGCGCCCGCTCGGCGAGCAGGCCGTGGCCGATCTCGCGGCGCTTCGGGCTGCCCACCCGCCCGGTCTCGCCGTTGGCGTAGGGCGGCATGTTGTAGTGGTGCATGTAGCGCTTGCGGTCGCGGTTGCCCAGGTTGTCCAGGATCTGGTCCGTCTTGGGCATGCCCAGGGTGGTCGCGTTGAGCACCTGGGTCTCGCCCCGCTGGACCAGGCCGGAGCCGTGGGCGGTGGGCAGGACCGCCACCTCGGCCGACAGCGGCCGGATGTCGCTGGGGCCACGCCCGTCGATGCGGGCGCCCTCCTCCACGATGCGGCGGCGGACGATCTTCTTCAGCAGCGCGCGGGCCGCGTTGGCGATCTCCCCCTGGCCCTCGGGGAACTCGGGCAGCAGCTCCTCGACGATGCCCCGGGCGGCCTCGCCCTGGGCCGCCTCGCGCTCGGCCTTCTGGGTGATGTGGGACACCTCGGCCAGCCGGTCGCTGCCGACGGCCTCGACGCGGGCGTAGACCTCGTCGGAGTAGTCGCGCTGGGGCTCCCACTCGAGCGGGACGATCATGTCGGCCTTGGCCGCGGCCTCGACCAGCTCGCGCTGGGCCTCGATGGACTCGCGGATCCAGGTCTTGGCGGCCTCCAGGCCCCCGGCGATGACCTCTTCGGTCACGTGCGGGGTGCCGTCCTGGTAGAGCTGCCAGGCGGCCTCGGTGCCGCCCGCCTCGACCATCATGATGGCGATGTCGCCGTCGTCGAGCTGGCGGCCGGCGACCACGAGCTCGAACGTGGAGTTCTCGCCCTGGGCGTAGGTCGGGTGCGGGACCCAGGCGCCCTCGGCGGACCAGGCGATGCGCACCGCGCCGATCGGGCCCTCGAAGGGGATGCCCGACACCATCAGCGCGGCAGAGGCGGCGTTGATGGCCAGGACGTCGTAGGGGTTCTCGCCGTCCACGCCGACCACGGTCACCACGACCTGGGTCTCGTTGCGGTAGCCGTCGGCGAAGCTCGGCCGCAGCGGCCGGTCGATCAGGCGGCAGGTGAGGATGGCCAGGTCCGTGGGCCGGCCCTCCCGGCGGAAGAAGCTGCCGGGGATGCGCCCGGCGGCGTACATGCGCTCCTCCACGTCCACGGTGAGCGGGAAGAAGTCGATGCCCTCACGGATCTTGCGGTCGGCGTTGGCCGTGACCAGCACCTCGGTGCGGCCCAGGCGGGCCACGACCGCGCCCTGGCTCTGGAAGGCCAGCTTCCCGGTCTCGAAGCTGAGGGTGGTATCGGTGCCGGACACCGGCGCCGATACGACGATGGGATCAGCCATCGTTGCTCTCCTTTCCGGCGGTTCCTCCGCCGGATCGGGCAGCGGGGCCAGTTCCCAGTCGGCACCCCCGGTACCGGACCGGGGAAGGCGACTGGCAGCTGACCGTCACGCTGCCATGGATTTTTCTGTTGTATGCGAAAGAGCGGCCCCTCGGGGCCGCTCGTCTTGGGGGTTCCGCCTAACGGCGGAGACCGTTGGCGGCGATGATCGCCCGGTAGC
>DASXAI010000465.1:0-3771 GCA_036406775.1 Acidimicrobiales bacterium | reverse complement strand
TTCATCCGTACCGGCGGCCTGGTGCTTGATGCCCCGGGCTCGAACCGCGACGTCGTGCTGCCGCTGTTGGCACGGGCCGGCATCCCGTACGAGGAATGGGACGCCTCGACCATCGCCGCCCGTGTTCCGGGTCTCGACATCGGGCGGTACTTCCCACCCCGGCCCGTGGCCGACGAGGCGTTCTGGGCGCCGCCCACGGGCCGGCTCGGCGGCTATTTCACGCCGGACGCGGGCTTTGTCGATGATCCCCAGTTGGCGGCCCACAACCTGATGGTGGCGGCGCGCGCTCACGGCGGCCGCTTCCGCTTCCGGGCCAAGGTCGTGGAGATCGTGAGGGACAGTGGCCGTGTGGCCGGGGTGCGGCTCGACGACGGAGCCCTGGTCGAGGCGCCGATCGTGGTGAATGCCGCCGGTCCGCACTCGAGCCGCATCAACGCCCTCGCCGGTGTGGTCGACGACATGCGAATCAGCACCCGGCCGCTGCGCCAGGAGGTCCACGTGGTGGAGGCGCCGGCCGCCTTCCGGCTCGGATCCACCGGCACGTTCGTGACCGACGGCGACCTCGGGACGTACTTCCGCGTCCACCTCGGTGGCACCATCGTCGTCGGAGGCATGGAGCCCGAGTGTGATCCGCTCGTCTTCGTCGCCGACCCCGACGAGTACGTCGCCACGCCCACGGTCGAGCAGTTCGAGGCCCAGACCGTGCGCCTGAGCCGGCGCGTGCCCGACGTCGTGGTGCCGTCGCGCCCCGTCGGCCTGGCCGCGCTGTACGACGTCACGGACGACTGGGTGCCGATCTACGACCGCAGCTCGCTCGCGGGTTTCTATCTCGCCTGCGGGACCAGCGGCAACCAGTTCAAGAACGCGCCGATGGTCGGCCGGCTGATGGCGACGCTCATCAGCGCCGTCGAGGCCGGCCACGACCACGACCGTGACCCCGTGACCGTGGCGTGCGAGCGGGGGCCGCACGTCATCGACATCGGGCACTTCTCCCGCCGGCGTCGGCCGGCCGCGACGAGCCACTCCGTCATGGGCTGACCGGCGTCAAGCGGGAAGTTCGTACGCTTGCCGCTCGTGGACGACATCGGCGACGCGGTGGCGGCGGCGGCAGAGGAACACGGCTTCTCGGGCGCGGTGCGGGTCGACCGCGGCGGCGACACGATCCTGGCCTTCGCTCGGGGCGAGGCCGATCGCCGCTGTCACGTCGCCAACGAGGTCGGCACCCGTTTCGCCATCGCCAGTGGCACCAAGGGCGTCACCGCCCTCGTCGTCGTTTCGCTCGTGGCCGACGGCGTGCTCGACCTGACGACGCCGGCCCGCTCGCTCCTCGGCCGCGACCTGCCGTTGATCGACGACGCCGTCACCATCGAGCACTTGCTCGCCCATCGCTCCGGGATCGGCGACTACTTCGACGAGGATGCGATCGGTTCGATCACCGAGTACGTCCTCCCCGTGCCCGTCCATCGACTCGTCACCGTCGAGGACTACCTGACCGTGCTCGACGGCCTTCCGTCCTCGGCGCCACCGGGCGAACGCTTCTCGTACTGCAACGGCGGCTACGTCGTGCTGGCGTTGCTCGCCGAGCGGGCCACGGGCGTGGCCTTCGCCGAGCTCGCCCAATCACGCGTCTGCGAGCCGGCCGGCATGACGGCCACCGGCTTCGAGCGGTTCGACGAGGTGCCCCCCGACGCCGCCGTTGGCTACCTGTTCTCCGACGGCCTCCGCACCAACACGCTCCACCTTCCTGTCGTCGGTGGCGGTGACGGCGGGCTCACGTCGACCCTTGACGACGTGCATCGGCTGTGGCGGGCCTTCGTCGACGGGCGCGTCGTGCCATCCGATTGGGCGGCCGAGATGGTCCGGCCCCGCAGCGTCACCGCGTCGGGATCGAGGCGCTACGGGCTCGGGTTCTGGCTCGACGCCTCCGGGTCGGGGATCCAGCTCGAGGGCTACGACGCCGGCATCTCGTTCCGATCCAGGCACGAGCCGGCCCTGGATATCACCTGGACGGTCGTCTCCAACTGGTCGGACGGCGCGTGGCCCGTCGCCCGGTGCATCGCCACGACCATCAGCGAAAGAAGTGCCGGAGGCCGTGGGTGAGCACGACCCCCTGCACGGTGGCGTGGAACTCGTCGTGGAAGACCCGGCAGGTCAGTTCGAGGCTCGGGTAGCGCCGCGAGCCGAGGTCGGACGCGAAGCGGGCTACGTCGGCCACCATGTCCAGGTACGTCCGAGCGGCCCGGTTGGGGTGATCGGGCGGCAGGTGGGCCGTCTCCAACCGGCGGCCCTCGTCGGTCTCGAGGGCACCGATGCCGAGGTAGACCCGCGCCGCCAGGTCGTCGTGGGTGGCGGCCCGCTGCGCCTCGTGTTGGAAGACGACGCGGTAGTCCCACCACAGCGACGGGCTGCTGATGATGAACCGGCCGAAGGTGTCGGGTTCGGTGAGGAGAACGTGGACGCCGAACAGGCCGCCGAGGGAGTGCCCGAAGTAGAGGCGGTCGTCGGCGCCGGGGAAGCGGGCGTCGAGCCACGGGAACAGCTCCGTGCGGAAGAAGCGCACGAAGGCGTCGGCTTGGCCCGAGCCCTCGTGGTGACGTGACGGCGTGGGCGCCAGGTGCCGGAAACGGAGGTCGATGGTGTCGTTGACGATGGCGGCGTCGGGATACCCGACGCCCACCACGAGCATCGACGGCAGCAGGCCCGGGATCTGCATGAGCCGCACCGTGTCCACGGCCAGACCCATGAGCCCGTTGCCGTCGGTGAGAACGAGGGTGGTGCGAGGCGCCTCGCCGCAATGGCCGACGAAGATGCGCAACGGCATGCCGAGCTCGCTCGAGGCGATGTCGTGGACCTCGACGTCGCCCAGCGGCGCGGGCGGAACAGCGATGGTGGGCTCAGCCCACGCCATGACGCAGGAGCCGGCCGGAATGGGTGGCCGTCTCCTTGTCGTCCTCGATGGTGACATCGCCGTTGACGATGATCCACCGATAGCCCGATGCGCGCTGGATGCGCCGCCACTCGCCGCCGGGGAGGTCGTGCGCGACCTCGCTCGGCCTGGCCTCGAGGCGCTCGTAGTCGTACACGACGACATCGGCGGGTCCGCCGACGCGCACCGTGCCACGGTCGCGGAACCCGGCCAGCGAGGCGGGCAGGGCCGAGAGCCGCCAATGGGCGTCCTCGAGCGTCAGCAGTTCGCGCTCGCGCACGTGGTGGGCCAGCGTCTCGGTGGGGTAGCGGCCCGCCGTGAAGAACTTGGTGTGGGCCCCGCCGTCGGACACGCCCAGCAGCACGTACGGGTCGGCGAGGATCTCGTCGATGAGGTTGGACGCGCCGGCGGGTGAGGCGGCGAAGAACACGGTGCCCAGGTCGTCGGCGACGGCGATGTCGAGCATGGCGTCCACCGGATCCACGCCCATGAGCTCCGCCGCCTGGCCGACCGACATCTGTCGGTACGCCTCGGTCGCCGGCGACTTCGGCGTCAGCACCGTCACCGTCTCGAGCGGCCCCGTGGCGATGGTGGGCAGGTTGTCCTTCAGGGCCTGGCGCCGGGCCGGGTCGGCCAGCTTGCGCACGCGCTCCTCGTGCGACCCCGTAGTGGCCTCGCACCACGCTTCGGAGTCGTCGTAGAGGTTCCAGTCCTCGAAGCTGAACGTGAAGCCGGCGTCGGTGGTGACGCCCTGGCCGTACACGGGGATGCCCCGCTCGCGGCAGCGGGACAGCCACTGCATCTGCTTGCGGTGGACGTACGGACGATCCTCGAACGCCTGCACC
>DASXAI010000464.1:0-10214 GCA_036406775.1 Acidimicrobiales bacterium | reverse complement strand
CTTCACCATCACCATGTCGGCGCCCTGGTCGATGTCGGCCCGCACTTCGGTGAGCGCCTCGCGGCCGTTGCGCCAATCCTGTTGGTAACCCTTGCGGTCGCCGCCGCCGATGATCTGTACGTCGACGGCGTCGCGGAACGGACCGTACAGCGCCGACGCGTACTTGGCCGAATAGGCGAGGATGGCGGTGCCGGCGTGGCCGGTGCCGTCGAGGGCGGCCCGGATGGCCCCGACTTGCCCGTCCATCATCCCGGACGGGGCCACGACATCGGCGCCGGCGTCGGCTTGGGCTACGGCGGCGCGGGCGTACAGCTCGATGGTGGCGTCGTTGTCGACCTCGCCGGCGTCGGTGACGACGCCGCAGTGACCGTGGTCGGTGTACTCGTCGAGGCAATTGTCGGCCATGAGTACGAGACGGTCGCCCACCTCGTCGCGCAGGTCGCGCAGCGCGAGCTGCACGATGCCGTCAGGGTTCCACGCCTCCGACCCGATCGGATCCTTGTGGGCCGGCACGCCGAACAGGATCACCGCCGGCACGCCGAGATCGGCCAGGCCGGCGACCTCCTTGCGGAGGCTCTCACGGGTGTGCTGGACGACGCCGGGCAGCGAGGAGATCGGTTGCGGCTCGGCGACGCCCTCGCGCACGAAGAGCGGCGCCACGAGGTCGTCGACGCCCAGCCGGGTCTCGGCCACGAGGCGGCGCCACGCCGCGGTGCGGCGCAGCCGGCGCGGGCGGGAGATCGGAAAAGCCATCGCCGTCGATCCTAGGAGCAGTCTCCTAGGACCGGGGTCGCGCCGCGACGCGAGCGCCGAGGTCGTCGAGCGTCACGGCGGCGAGCGACGCCACGACGAGATCGGCCTCGGACAGGTCCTGGTGGGCCGACATGGGGCCCGGCACCGCCACGGTGAAGAGGCCGGCCGCCCGGGCGGCGGCCACGCCAGTGGACGAGTCCTCGAGGGCGACGGCGTCGACCGCGTCGGCGCCGAGGGTGGCCGAGGCCAGGAGATAGGGATCGGGGTCGGGCTTGGGCCGATCGACGCGGTCGACCGAGACGACGACGGCGAACCGGTCGGCCACCCCGAGCCGTTCGAGGTGGCCTTCGATCCACGTCGCCGACGCGTTCGACGCCACGCCGCACGGCACGTCGGCTTCGCGCGCCGCGTCCAGGAGGTCGAGGACGCCAGGGAGCAGTCCGGCCGCCGCCAGCAACTCCTTGCCGTGGGCCCGTCGGGCCGCCTGCAGGGTGTCGCGGTCCAACGGCCGACCGACGACCGACTCGAGCTCCGCCACCCAGTCGGGGGCCACGGCGCCCACCCACGGCAGCCAGTCGCCGAGGTCGAGCTCGAGCCCGTGCTCCCGGTACACGCGCCGGACGGCTTCGTACTCCGGCGACTCGGTGTCGCAGATCAGCCCGTCGAAGTCGAACACGAGGGCGCCCGGCAACTGTCTTCGTCGCCGGCCGCCGCTCCGCTTCGGCCGGCTCCTACTCGCTTCGCTCGGCAATCGGTACTCCCGCGGCCCGGCGGCGCACGGCAAAGCCGGACGCCGCCGCTCCCCACCAGCGATGTGACGGTTTTGCACCCTGGACGTGCAAAAGCGTCACTTCGCCCGTTGACGGGCACGTTTGGCGGCCGGCTTGGGGGCCTCGTTCGGACAGATCGCCTGGCGCCACGGTGCGGTCATCATCTCGAGTTGCTCGTCGATCGACGGCCACGGAAAGTCGGGCATGGCGATCCGCAGCGACGTGATGCCGTGGACGGTCGTCCACACCGAGCACGTCATGACGTAGGCATCAGGCTTCGGCGCATCCGGCCCGCCCAGCGCGACCACCCGCTCGATGGTGTCCTGCAGATGCAGGAAGGCGTTGCTCCCCGGGAGGTCGGTGTCGGCGACCCCGTCGGGCGGCGCCTTGTGCGTCTGCTTCAGCATGAAGAGGATGCGGTAGTTCTCGGGATGAGCCAGCCCGAACTGGATGTAGGCCTGTCCCTTGCGGCGGAGTTCGTCGAAGGGATTGGTGGCGCCGGCCGCCGCCTTCTCCAGCGTGTCGTCGAGGCGGACGAACACCTCCCGGCACACGGCCCGAAGGAGCGCTTCCTTGTCGGCGAAGTGGCGATAGATCGACGGCGGCGTCACCCCGACCCGGTCGGCGATGGCGCGGATCGAGACCGCCGATTCGTCGCCGGTCTCGATCAGGAGCGCCTCCGCGGCGGCGAGGATCTCGCCCCGCAGACGGTCGCCCTCGCCCCGCCGGGCCCGGTGGCGACCATCTGCAGTCATCATGTCAATCCTTCCATCCCACACTGGCATACCGCTCTTCGAGCTTCCGGCGGTCGGCCTCGTCGGCCTCGCTCCACCGGTCATCGTCGTCCAATTCAACCGTCTCGCTGATGCCGATCCGATCGTGGATGCGACGCAGCCAGCCCGGGGCCCACCAGTTGGCCCCGCCAGCCAGCTTCATGAAGGCGGGCACGAGGGTCGACCGGATGATGAAGGCGTCCACCAGCACCGCCAGCGTGAGCCCGATGCCGAACAGCTTGATGAAGGCCACACCGGACATGGCGAACGAGATGAACACCACGGCGATGAGGACGGCGGCCGCCGTCACGATGCGCCCGGTGCGCTCCAGCCCCCGGGCCACGGCGGTGGTGGTGTCGGCGCCCTTGTCGTGCTCCTCCTTGATGCGGGACAGGAGGAAGACCTCGTAGTCCATCGACAGACCGAAGGCGATGCAGAACATCAGGATCGGCATGACCACGGCGATGGTGCCGGTGGGGGTGAAGTCGAGCAGGCCGCTCAGATGACCGTCCTGGAAGATCCACACCATCGCCCCGAACGTGGCCGTGAGGCTCAGCAGGTTGAGCACGACCGCCTTGAGGGGCACCAGCAGGCTGCCGAACAGCAGGAAGAGGACGACGAAGGTCACGAGGGCGATGAAGCCCACCGCCCACGGCAGCCGGGCGAACAGCGAGGCCTTGGTGTCGACGAGGTCGGCGGACGGGCCGCCCACTAGGACGGGGGCCGGTGCGGGTACGGCGCGCACGGCATGCACCACTGCCTCACCCTCGGCTGACATCGGCTCCACCGACGTGACGACCGACAGCCACGTGGCCTCGGTGCCCTCGAACCGGGCCGACGCCGCGTTGGGCGGCGCCACCTGGTTGCCGGCGGCGTAGCTGCCCGTCAGGGCGTCGACCCGGGCGACTCCGCCGAGCCGGGAGAGGCCGGCGGCGTAGGCGGCGATCTCGGTGCCGCGAGCGGCGGGATCGCCGGTGTCGGACAGCACCACCTCGATCGTCGATGACTCCCGCGACGGGAAGTCGCGGCGAATCGTGTCCTGCACCACGCGGGCCGGATCGCCGGGCGGCAGCACGCGGTCGTCGGGGATGCCGAAAGCGATGTGCAGGAACGGCGTGCCGAGGGCCAGCAGCAGGACGATGGCGGCGGTGGCGATCGGCACGGGCCGGCGCATCACGAAGGTGGCGATGCGGTGCCAGACGCCGGTCCCGACGGCAGGGGCGGCCGACCGGTGGAAGATGGCGAACTTGTTGACGCGGGGCCCGAGCACGGCCAGCAGCGCCGGCAGGACGACCACGGCACCGACGGCGGCCAACAGGGCGACGGCGATGCCGGCGTAGGCGAACGACTTCAGGAACGTGATCGGGAACAGCAGCATGGCTGCTAGCGAGATGGCCACCGTCGCCGCGCTGAACAGCACCGTGCGGCCGGCGGTGCGGACCGTGCGCGTGACGGCAGCGCGGGTCTCGTGGCCGGCGGCCAGCTCCTCCCGGAACCGAGAGACGACGAACAGGCTGTAGTCGATGGCGAGGCCGAGGCCGAGGGCGGTCGTGAGGTTGAGGGAGAAGATCGAGACGTCGGTGAAGGACGTGAGGATCTGCAACACCGCGAACGTGCCGATGATGGCGAAGATGCCGACGGCCAGTGGCAGGAGGGCGGCCACCACACTCCCGAACACGACGATCAGGAGGGCGAGGGTGATGGGCAGGGCGATGCGCTCGGCCGTCTGGAGGTCTGACTCGACCCGGCTGCTGACGGCGTCGTTCACGATGGCCCCGCCGCCGGCGGTGACGGTGAGGGCGCCGCTGTCGCCTTCCACCTCATGGGCGATGGCGACGGCGCGGTCGCGCACGGTGTCGTCGCTACCTTCCAGCCGCACCAGCACGAGGGCGGTGTCGCCGTTTGCGCTCTTCAGCGGCGGCGGGCTTCCCAGCGACCAGTACGACGACGCCTGCAGCACGTCCGGCTCCGCTGCGAGCCGCTGCGTCAGGGCCTGACCGGCGGTGGCCGAGGCCGGATCGTCGACGTTGCCGCCGTCGGCTTGGGCCAGCAACACGAGCTGGGGCTGACCCTGCCGGAAGGTCGACTCGATGATGTTCTCCGCCTTGGTGGACGGGGCGCCGGGATCCTGGAACCCGCCGCCGACGAGCTTGGACACGACGCCGCCGCCGAAGACACCGGCGAGGGCGAGGAGCACGACCGCCAGGACGAGGACCAGACGACGGCGGCGGACGAGAACGGGAGCGAGGCGGGCGAGCATCGGGATCCTCCAGGAACTTCGTTACGTTAACAGTGTTACCGTAACCCCGGTAGCGACGATCGGTCCAGATGTCATGGGTCACACGAAGGTGCACCGCAGACCGCCCCGACGGGCGGCCACCGGTTCGACTTCGGGAGCGGGGCCAGGGCGATCTCGTAGGGTGACCGCCCATGGGAGCGGCCGCCTGGCTCGAAGACAGCGAGGTTGCCGTCGCGCCAGGGGTCGAGTCGGAGGTCGAGCTGCGGGTGCGCAACACCGGCAGCGTGCTCGACGAGTTCTCGTTCTCGCCCATCGGAATGGCCCAAGGCTGGATCTCGGTGGACCCGCCGAGCGTGTCGCTGTTTCCCGGCGCCGAGGAGGAAGTCCGGATCCACTTCCGGCCGCCCCGCCTGCACACCACGCTGGCCGGGGCGTCGCCGTTCGCCGTCAAGGTCGTGCCCCGAGAGGATCCGGAGAGCACGGCGGTGGTGGAAGGCACCCTCGTCGTGGCGCCGTTCGAGGAGCGCAGCGTCGACCTCGTGCCCTCGACGTCGAGAGGCCGCCGCGCTGGCACCCACGGGCTGATCGTCCACAACACCGGGAACGCGCCGGTGCTGCTGCAGCTCGCCGGCACCGACGAGAAGAACCAACTCGCCTTCGATTTCAACCCGGCGACCCTCAACATCGAGCCCGGCACCGCGCAGCACTCGCAGGTCCGCGTCCGGCCCCGCCCTCGCTTCTGGCGCGGCGACCCGAAGACGTGGCCGTTCCATCTCGTGCTGATCGAGGTGGAGAAGGAACCACAGTTCGTGCCGGGTGCCATGCTGCAGGAGCCGGTGCTCCCACCATGGATCGGCAAGGCAGTGGCCGGTGTGGTGGCGGCGGTGCTCGCCTTGATCGCGTTCTGGTTCCTGCTGGCCAAACCGCTGATCGAAGACACCGCCCGTGATGCCGTACAGGACGAGCTGGCCCCCATCCAGACCGCGCTCGTGGCGGCCGGGATCACGTTGCCCCCTACCACGGTCAAGGGCGCGCCGCCTCCGCCTCCGTCCACCACCACCACGACCATCAGCCCGCTCGGTGATCCCGTGAACTTCAGGCTGTCGCTGTCGAGCCCGACGTACTCCGTGCCGACTGGTCAGACGCTGTACCTCACCGACATCACGTTGCAGAACCCGGACAGCAACACCGGGCGCATCACCATCGCCATCGACAACCAGCCCATCTTCGACTCGGCCCTCGACTTCTTCCGCGACCTCCCGAACCACTACGTGGCGCCGATCGAGGTACCCGCCGGATCGAACCTCACGACGACGGTGGTGTGCACCGGCCCGCCGGGCGGCCAGTGCACGGCGGCCGCCACGTTCGGCGGGTTCCAGAAGGCGGCCTAGCCGGCGGGCGAGTTGCGGAACGCCGGGCTGGCCGGGCCCTGGTACCCGAAGGCCGCCGGCTGCAAGAGGACCGACGCCTGGGCCGACACGGCCTCCGGCGGCGAGGTGACCACGAGCAGCCTGGTGCCGTTGCCGACGCCCTCGGGCGCCACCACCGTCACCTGGAACGCCCCCGTGCCGTCGGCGGTTGTGGCCGCCGCCGGGCCACCGATGTCCCACGCCAGCGTGACGGCGGCACCGGCGGGGAAGTTGGTGCCGATGGCCGTGAACACTTGACCCGGCACCACCAGACCGGTTGACACCGCGAGAACCGGGTTCAGCTGTCCGCTACCCGACAGGCGGATCGTCGCCGACGCCCCACCCGTGCCGCTGACGGTGACGCTGGCGGACCGGGCGCCCGACCCCTGCGGACTGAAGGCAACGGTGAGCGTGCAAGAGGCGCCGGCCGCCAGCGAGCGGCCGGCACACCCGTTGGTCGTGAGGGCGAAGTCGCCGGCCGCGGCGCCGGTGATGGTGGCGGCGGTGGAGGTGGCTCCGGTACCGGTGTTCCGGATCGTGACCGTCTGGGGCGAGCCCGCCGCCCCGATGAGCACGGTGCCGAAGTCGAGCGCCGACGGCGACACCACCAGCACCGGACGAGCGACCGTGGTGGGCACCGGCGTGGTCGGCGTGGTGGACCGGCCGGTGCCTGAGAGCGTGACGCTGACCGCCGCCCCGCCCGATCCGCCGACGTCCATCGTGGCGCTGCGGGATCCGGTGGCGGCCGGTTTGAACGCGACCGACACGGTGCACGTATCGGCGGGCGCCAGCGTGGCGCCGGCGCACGTACCGCCGGCGAGTGGGAACTCCGCCGGCGCGGAGACGAGCACGGTGCCGATGGTCGTCGTCAACGTGCCGGTGTTCGTCACCGTGAACGACTGCGCCGCGGCCGTCTCGCCCACGGACACCGTGCCGAAGTCGATCGTCTCGGGATCGGCGCTCAGGGCCCCGTTGGCGCCGCTTCCCGTCAGGTGCACCGCGGCGGTGACGCCGTCCCACGACTGGTCGGTCGGCTGCGTGATGGTGAGGGTGCTCTCCTTGGCGCCGTTGCTCGTGGGCGTGAAGGCGACCTGCACGGTGCAGCTCGCTCCGACCTTGATGGGCTGGCCGCGCGCGCAGGTGCCGCCGTTGACGACGGCGAAGTCGGCGGCGTTGCTCGACTCGATGGTGGTGGGCGTGACGTCGACGGTGCCGTCGTTGCGGAACGAGACCGGCTTGGTCGTCGTGGTGTTGATGGCGACGGCGCCGAAATCGACGTCCGCCGCCGTGAGACCCGGCCGCAACGCAAACGCCTGGGGACCAGCGGCGGAGCCACCAGCGGCGGCGCCCGGAGTGGCGAGGAACACGATCTCCCGGTCGCCGTCGGTGGCCACGGGGGAGCCGAACGACCCCGCCGCCACCGGGGCCGCCGTCGGTCCTGGCGCGAAGGCGGCGCCGTTCAGCGCGAACGTCTTGATCGAGCCACCCGCCGTGACCGCCACGGTCCCGCCGTCGGACGAGACCGACGGATCGCTCCCGTCCGGCGCCAGCGCCACCGCGGCGGCGCCCTTGAGCGACACCGACGTACCCGACGCCGCGGCGTAGGCGGCAGTGGCGCCGTTGGCGGAGATCGACAGACCAGTCACGGGTTCGTCGGGCGATCCGGGAATGCGGTCGGCGGCGGTCGGCGCCGTCACCACAACGCGGTCGGCGACCGTGCCCGAGACGAACGCCAACCGAGACTGGCCGTCGTTGTAGAAGGCCGGCGATTTCGGTGCGCCGTTGGGCGACGTCACGGTGCTGACCTTGCCGGCCGCCGTGTCCACGAGCCACAGGTGCGGTCCGTTGGCGTCTTCTCCCACGACGGCGACGAGGGCGCCCGAGAAGGCGAGTTCGGTGACCTTGGTGGCGCCCGTCAGCGGCACCGACTTCTGCGACGGCCACAGCTGCACGGTCAGCGGCGAACCGCAACTGACGTAGGCCGCCGTCACGCCGTCAGCGCTGAGGACCGGGATGACGCCGTCGGCGATCTTGGTCGTGGCCTTGGCGGCGCGGTCGCGGCGAGAGATGGTGCTGCAGCCCGTGCCGGGCTGCGCGAAGGCGACGAACTGGCCCGTGCTCGACGCCGTGACGTCGGTCGTGCCGGTGACCGGGGCGCTGGCCGCGTCGACCGAGAGCAGTTCGAACGGCGTGGCCGCCGCCTGCGCCGCGGGGCCGTCGACGACGAGCACCAGGGCCAGGCCCAGGGCCGCCGCTTCGACCGCGCCGAGCCATCGCCGCACGCAGGGAGCCTACGAGAGCCATCGATCCCGCCGCCGACGCGCCGCCCCCGCCGACGTGACGGAAATCGACACATACGGTGCAAAACCGTCACATCGAGGCTGGTCGGGCCGGCGGGGGCGGGGAGAGGGCGGCAACGACGGCGGCGGCCAGTCCCGCGACGGTGTGCTCGGCCGCGACGGCGGTGACGGTGAGCCCGGCGTCGGTGGCGACCCCCGCCGTCACCGGCCCGATGCACACGACCACCGGCGGCACGGCGTCCGGCCCGGCGGCGGCCAAGTAGCCCGAGACCGTGGACCCGGACGTGAACGTGATGGCGTCGGCGCTGGCCGTGCGTTCCAGCACGGCGGGGCTGGGTCGGGCCGGCACCGTGCGGTAGGCCACGACGGCGTCGACCTCCCATCCCGCCGCCCGTAAGCCGTCGGCCAGCACCGGCCGGGCCGCCGACGCCTGCGCCAGCAGCACGCGGCCCGGGCCCGGCGGGAACGCCTCGAGCAGTGCCTCGGCGACGAACCGTTCGGGCAGCAGAACCGGCTCGATCCCGCCGGCCCGGAGGGCGTCGGCCGTCCCGGGTCCGACGACGGCCAGGCGGACACCGGCCGCCGACCGGCCCGCGAGGGCGGCGAGGAACCGCGCCACCCCGTTGGTCGACGTCAGCACGACCCAGTCGTAACAGTCCAAATCGGCCACGGCAGCGCCCAGCGCGGCCCCGCCGTCGGGGGCGTCCACGATGGCGATGGTGGGCACCTCGACCACGGTCGCGCCGAGATGCGCAAGGGTGGCGACCAGTCGCGACGCCTGCTCGGCGGCCCGGGTCACGACGACGCTGCGGCCCTCCAGCGGGCGGTCAACCGAGGAAGTCACGGCACAGGTCGAGCCAGCACTGTGTCGTGAGGCGCAGCGACTCGAGATCGATCCGCTCGTCGTTGCCGTGGAACCGCGACGAGAACTCGTCGTAGGTGACGGCCGGCGACAGGAGCCCGAAGCCGTAGGCGACGCTGCCGGCGTCGCGGAAGAAACCGGCGTCCGTGCCGCCGGCAGTGATGCGCGGCAACAGCGTGGCGCCCGGGGCGGCGGCGGCCACGAGCCGCTCGAACGCGGCCCACAACGGGGTCGCCAACGGGCTCTGCGTGCTCGGCCGGTCGTGGAGGCGGTCGACCGTCACGTCACGGGCGAGGGGGCCGAGGGCATCGACGATGGCGCGGTCGGCGTCGTCGGCCGTCTGCCCGGGCAGGATCCGGACGTCGACGTCGAGCACGACCTCGTCCGGGATCACGTTCGTCTTGACGCCGCCGTGCACGATGTCAGGCGAGAACGTCATGTGGGTGCAGGCGTGGGCGAACTTGGCCACGCGGCGGTTCGGCAGCCGCTCGCACGTGTCCCAGACGCGATCAGGGTCGACCAGCGCGGCCCGGGTGGGCTCGTCGAAGTCGAGCGCGTCGGCGTAGGCCCGCCACACGTCGTTGATCTCGGCCGCGGGCCGCAGGCTCGTGATGCGCCGGACCACCTCGGCCGCCTTCACCACGGCGTTGTCGGCACCGAACGGCATCGAGCCGTGGCCCGGCGTGCCGTGCACTCGCAACCGCCGCCACGCCGCGCCCTTCTCGCCCACGGTGACGACGAGCCGGCGGCCGCGCGGGCTGTCGACGGCCCATCCCCCCGACTCGGTGATGACGTAGTCGGCCCCCACCACGTCGAATTCGTGTTGCACGAGCCAGTCGGCGCCGTGCTCACCCCCGGCCTCCTCGTCGGCGACACCGAGGTAGACGAGCGTGCCGCGGGGACGCCACCCCGATCGGGCGAGGTGCTTCGTGGCGACGGCCATCGACGAGGTGAGGTTGAGCATGTCGATGGCGCCTCGGCCCCAGATCTCGCCGTCCACCAGTTCGCCGCCGAACGGATCGCGCGACCATCCCGACGGCGACACCGGCACCACGTCGGTGTGTCCCATCAAGAGCAGCGTGGGCGCGTCGGGATCGCGGCCTTCGAT
>DASXAI010000463.1:0-1624 GCA_036406775.1 Acidimicrobiales bacterium | reverse complement strand
TTGATGCGGTCGTGCTCGGCCGACATCTCGTTGTCGCCCGATGCCACGACCGTCCCGAGCGCCCACGCCTCGCGGGGCACCGTGCCCCGGCCGACTCCGAGCTCCATGCGACCGCCGGTGAGGATGTCGGCGATGGCGAAGTCCTCGGCTAGGCGCAAGGGGTGCCACTGGGGGACGACGTTGAACATCTGGCCGAACCGCAACTCCTTGGTGAGGGAGGCCGCGTGGACGCCGAACATGATCAGGTTCGGGAGGACTTCGTAGCCCTCGTACTGGAAGTGGTGCTCGGTGAACCAGACGGTGTCGAAGCCGAGCGAGTCGGCTGTCTGCGACCAGTGGAGCATGTTGGCGTAGCAGGCGAGGACGTCGTCGTTGCCGTACCGCCTCGACGTCGGGGCGACGGCGGGGTCGCCGGCGTCGGGCATCGGCACGGTGCCGAAGAAGTTCGTGTCCACACGCATGGGCGGAACGCTACTCCGACGACGAGACCGGCGGCCGTTTCCGCCCCCGCGCAACGTCCTGCCCCGCGACGTTCTTGTCACGTGATCTGACTGCTGGCGTCGACATGCGTGACACGAACGAGAAGGAGGAGCGAGGTCGGGTGCTCCGTCCGGTCAGGAGCCGGCCGCGCTGCCGATCACCGCGCGCGGGTCGGCGGCGCCGGCGAGCAGGCCGGTGTCGTCGGCGAGGATCACGTGCGCGTGACCGAAGCCCGAGTCGAACGGCGGTGTGCGGGAGACACGGTGGCCGCGGGTGGCGAGCTCGCTGTCCCAACTGGCTGGAGCCTGGCCCTCGATCCGCACGCCGCGCTCGCCGGGCACGGCCCACGTGTCGAAACCGGTCGCGGCGCCGTGGAGCACCCAGCGGCCGGCGGCGATCGCCTCGGCCGGCGACTGTGGCCGGCGGGCACCGAACAGGCGGGCGAGGAGTTGGAGCAGGATCTGGGGCTGGCCGTCCCCGCCCATCGACCCGATGGTGGCGGACAGCGAACCGTCGGCGTTCGTGACGAGCAGCGGGCTGAGCGTGTGCGGCGGCCTTCGGCCCGGTCCGTACTCGGCTGGGTGACCGGGTTCGAGGCTGAAACCGAGGCCGCGGTTGTGAAGGTTGATGCCGGTGGCCGGCTCGACCAGCCAACTGCCGAAGCCGCTGGCGTTGGACTGGATGAGCGAGACGGCCATCCGGTCGCCGTCGACCACGCAGAGGTAGGTCGTATCGCCCCCGTCGGCCGGCACAGATTCCCACCGATTCGATGTCGATTCGGTGGAGATGGCGGCACGCCGATCAGCCAGTCGGCCCGGAGCGACGAGCGCGGTGCCGTCGGCGGCGTCGTGCAGGACGTCGATCCGGTCGTGGCCCGCGGCCACCGCGGCTTCGATCAGCAGGTGGGCCCACGTCGCGTCGTCGACGTCGTCAGGCAGCGGCAGGCCCTCAGCGATCCACGCCGCAGCGAGAGCCAGGTAGCCCTGCGAGTTGGGCGGGATGGTCCACAGCCGCTGGCCCCACACGTCGAGGCCGAGCGGCTCGACCCAGTCGGCCTGGCTGCGCTCGAGGTCGGCGGCGGCGAAGTAGCCCTCGCCCAGCGCCAGGAGACCGGCGCCGAACTCGCCGCCGTAGAACCCGTCTC
>DASXAI010000462.1:0-4508 GCA_036406775.1 Acidimicrobiales bacterium | reverse complement strand
CGCCGCGGCTCGGTGGCCACCTGGGTCCTGTCGATCGTGCGCCACCTCGCCATCGACACCCTCCGCATGCGCCGCAGCGAGCCCGTCGATCCCACGCGGCTCGAGCCGTTGATCAGCGCCTACGCCGGGCCGGATACGCCGGCGGTGGCGGCCGAGCACGACGAGGACGCCCGCCGCCTGCGCCGGGCCTTGGCCGACCTGCCGGTGGAGCAGCGCCGGGCCGTGGTGCTGGCGGCCTACGGCGGGCTGTCGGCCAGCGAGGTGGCCAACGCCGAGCGGATCCCGTTGGGTACGGCCAAGACCCGCATCCGCTCCGGCCTGCGCCGGCTCCGCAGCGCCTACGTGGACGAGCAACCGGAGCTGGACCAGTGAACCCCGACTGCGCCGAGGTGCGCGACCTCCTGCCCGAGCTGGCCCTCGGCTCGCTCGACGGCGCCCTCCGGGCCGACGTCCTGGCCCACATCGCCCGCTGCCCGGGCTGCCGGGCCGAGGCCCGGGCCCTCGCCGACGTGGTCGACGGCCTGACGGCGCTGGCGCCCGAGGTGGAGCCGCCCTCGGGGTTCGCCGACGGCGTGCTCGACGCCATGCGCGCCGAAGAGGAACCTCACCCCGCCCCGGTGGTCCTGAAGCGCCGCTGGCGCACCGGCCACCTCGTGGCCGCGGCCGTCATCGCCGCCATCGTCGGCGTGGGTGCCACCGTGGCGGTGGCCGCGGCCCGTCACCAACCGGATGCCGACGTGGCCCTCAACGCCCGCACGCTCCAGGTCGTGCCGATGGTCAACGCCTCGCAGAGCGCCATGGGCGACGTCTACGTGTCACGCGGCGCCGACCCGTGGGTGCTCGTCGACGTCGACTATGCGCTCGCGGCCGATCACTACCGGTTGATCGGTGCCGACGCCAGCGGGTGGACCACCGACATCGGCGGGCTGCGTTCGCTCGACGGCCGCTGGGCCTGGGCCGGGCGTGTCGACGACATCCGCAGCCTCACGGAGCTGCGCATCGTCGACAGCAGCGGCAACGTCGTTTGTCGAGCGTCGTTGGTGTAGCGCCCCACTAACGTTCGCGACGTGGGCCGTCCGAGCGTCGAGGAACGGCGGAACGAGATCCTCGAGGTCACCTGCCAGGTGCTGATCGAGCGCGGCTTCGGTGCCACGCGCGTCGTCGACGTTGCCGATCGCCTCGGCATCTCCACCGGGTTGATCCACTACCACTTCGAGTCGAAGGACCAACTCCTCGCCGAGGCGTTCCAGTGGGCAGCGGAGGCCGACCTGGCCCGGCTCCACGCCGAGGTCGACCGCATCGGCACCGCCGTCGAGCGCATCGAACGGCTCATCCGGCTCTACGCCCACGTCGAAGCCGAGCCGGGCTGGATGCTGTGGATCGACGGCTGGGGCGAGGCCCTGCGCGACCCGACACTGCAGCGCATCAGCGGGCGCCTCGATCTCGAATGGCAGCAGGTACTGGCCAACCTGCTGCGCCTCGGCGTCGCCGCCGGCGAGTTCACGTGTGCCGATCCCGACGCCACCGCATGGCGGCTGACGGCGCTGCTCGACGGCCTCGGCCTGCAGGTCACCGTGCACGAGGGCCTGCTCACCCACGAGCAGTTGCTCGGGTACGTGCACACCGCGGTCGCGACAGAACTCGGGATGACGGAGGCGGCGTTCGCCCACGCCGCCCGACGGGTCACCCGTGATGTCGCCTGATCTGCGTCGCCGTCGTCCGTTCCGCTTCCGTGGCGCCGGTTACGGCCGGATCTCGTAGAACGCCTGCACCGGGTGATCGATGTCGAGGCGGCGGAAGCGGGTGAAGCCGGCCGCGCTGGCCATCTCCCGCGCCCGTGACTCCGGCAGGCCGAGGGTGCCGAGACCGGCACCACCGGGCTCCGACAGGCCCGACGCCATGCACGACGTCACCGACACCCCGTACATCAGCGCCGCCATCGGGTTCTTGGTGGCGTTCTCCACGAACGTGTCGCGCGCCTTCATGTCGACGAGGAGCCACGTGCCGTCCGGTGCCACGGCGTGCCGGATGGCGGCGATCGTCTCTTCGGGGCGCGTCATGTCGTGGATGCAGTCGAACGTGATGGCGAGGTCGACGGAGTTGTCATCGGGCAGCGGCTCGGCGCCAGCGTGGTGGAAGTGGGCGTTGGTGACGCCACGCTCGGCCTGGGCCGCCGCCGCCCGTCCGAGCGCCAGCGTCGAGATGTCGTAGCCGTGGACGTCGGCGGCCGGGAAGGCCTCGGCGATGGTGAGCACGGCCCGCCCGGATCCGCAGCCGACGTCGGCCACGCGTCCGCCGGCGGCGAGGCGCTCCTCGACGCCGTCGAGCATCGGCAGCAGCACGGGCACGAGGAAGTGCCGGTACCACGGCGCCATGTTGGCCTCCACGCTGGCGGCGACGTCGGGGCCGAGGGCGTCGTAGTCGTAGCCCACCCCGGTGCGGAACGACTCGAGCAGCGGATCCACGAGCAGCGACAGCGTGGGCACGCGGCCGAACAGTCCGAGGCTGTACCACGGGCTGTCGGCGTCGGCCACGATGGCGACGGCCTCGGGGCTGATCGAGAACCGGTTGGTGCCCGCATCCGACTCGAAGGCCACGAGGCGCGCGCTGGCCTGGTTGTGGAGCCACTCCCGCACCCAACGCTCGTCGAGTCCGGTGCGCTCGGCCACCTCGACGCTCGTCAGGGGCCCGTCGGCGGCGGCCAGAGTCCGATACAGGCCGAGGCGGTCACCGAGGTGCACCATCAGCGTCGTGATGGCGCCTTCGTATTTCGTGAACAGCGTGAGCGAGTAGGCCCGCAGCGCGTCAGGGTCGAGCGTCGGCATGAAGGCGAAACCTAGCGAGGCACGTAGTTGCCCGGGAACCGGGCAATCAGGTGCCTCGTTGGTGTCGGCTCCAGCGGCGGTGGCGCTCGTCGCGCTCGATCTGGCGCACGGCGCTGAGGGCCGTGATGCCGCTCACGCCCCCGCCCCCGTGGGTGGCCGACCCGGCCTGGTACAGGCCCGGGATCGGCGTGCGGAAGTCGGCCCACCCGGGCGCCGGCCGCATGTGGAACAGCTGGTTGGGCGCCAGCTCGCCGTGGAAGATGTTGCCGCCCACGAGCCCGTAGGTGTGCTCCATCTCGTGGGGGCCGATCACGACCCGGTGGCGGATGGAGTCGGTGAAGCCGGGCGCCACCTCCTCCATGGTGGCCACGACAGCGTCGGCGTAGGCCTCCAACTCGGCGGTGTGCGGCGACGACGACCACTCCTGCGGCACCCACTGGGTGAACATCGACACGATGTGATGTCCCTCCGGGGCGAGGGTCCGGTCGAACACGGACGGGATGCAGATGTCGGCGAACGGCCGGGCCGCGGGCCGCCCGGCCACGGCGTCCTGGAACGCCGTCTCCACCTCGTCGAGGCTGCGAGCCAGCACGATGGTGCCGCCGTGCACCTCGGGATCGAACCCGGGGTGCGACGTGAACTCGGGGAGCCGGTCGACGGCGAGGTTGATCTTCACCGTGCCCGACCGCGTGTTCCACCGCTCGATGTCGTCGACGAAGTCGGACGGCAGATCGCGCCGGTCGAGCAGCCGGAGGAACGCGATCTGGGGATGGACCGTGGTGACGACGAGCGGCGCGGTGAGCTCCTCCCCCGAATCGAGCACCACGCCGCCGGCCCGCCCACCGGTGACGAGGATCCGCTCGACGGCGGCGTCGGTGCGGAGCTCGGCGCCGAACGAGCGGGCGGCCGACGCCAGCGCCGCCGAGAGCCCGCCCATGCCGCCCTCGGGAAAGCCCCACGCCCCGAGGGCGCCGCCCGCGTCGCCGATCTTGTGATGCGCCATGACGAAGGCGGTGCCGGGTGAGCGGGGCCCGGCCCACGTGCCGATGACGCCCGACACCGACAGGACACCCTGCATCTCCGGCGACTCGAAGTAGTCGGCCACGAGGTCGGCGATCGACATCGAGAACAGCCGGGTGACGTCGGCGACGCCGCGGACCGAGAGGACGGACCGCAGCCGCCACAGGAGCGCGGCCTGGTCCCGCACGTCGGCCGGGCGCCGGCTCCCGAGCCGGGGCGGCACGGCGTGGAGCAACGGGCTCAGCACGGACGCCAGCTCGTGGAGCCAGGCGTCCCACCGGTCGTAGGCGTCGGCGTCCTTGTCGGAGAACTTGGCGATCTCCTGGCGCCGGCGAGCGGGATCGTCGGGCAGTTGCAGCGACCGCCCGTCCGGGTAGGGCACGAAGTACGGGCCCTGGGGGAAGACCTTGTAGCCGTAGCGGTCGAGGTGGAGATCGCGCCGGATGGCCTCGGGCAGCAGGCTCACGACGTAGGACAACATCGTGACCCGGTAGTCGGGGCCCCACGGCTGCTCGGTGACGGCGGCTCCGCCCACGATCGGCCGGCGCTCGAGGACGACGGTGCGCTTGCCGGCGCGCGCCAGGTACGCCGCCGCCACGAGACCGTTGTGGCCGCCGCCGATGACGATGGCGTCGTAGGCGTTCGCCTGCATCCCGGCGACGC
>DASXAI010000461.1:0-15771 GCA_036406775.1 Acidimicrobiales bacterium | reverse complement strand
GTAGGGCGTGTAGGCGGGGATATGTCGCGGGGTCGAGGGAGTCGATGGCGTGGTTCCAGGCGGCCTCATAGGCATCCGGAGGCTGCTGGTGGACGCGGGGTAGTTCCCAGATGACGAATCCGAAGACGTAGGTGAGCAGCGAGTAGAAGGCGCGCACGGCGTCGCTGTGGGAGAAGCCGGCGGTGACGAGTATGTCGTGGAGTTGCTCGAGCTGGTCGAATACTGGGCCGACGGTGAGGCCGCGGTCGGCCAGGATGCGTGACAGGGCGGGATGGACGATGGCGGCGTCGCGCAGCGCGCGGAGGTAGCCGACGACGCGGCCCTGCCAGTCGTCGGCGGGGCCGTCGGGGACGTCGATGCCTGCCATCACGTGTTCCGTCACGGCGGCGATGAGGTCGTCCCAACGACGTCCTTCGAGCAACGACCGGCGACCAGCGCGGACGGGGATATCTCACAGCCACACGGACAAGGTGGTGTATCGAACGCCGACGATGGCTCCCGCCATGGTGACCCGGCGTGAGCTCTCGCGCGACCGATTGCCCAATCTGAATCGCGAGCGCGGCACCTCGGGCGCGACGGATCGAGTCCTCTTTTTCGCAGTCTCGGTGCAACTCGACCGGGCGAGTGCCGGGTTGGATTTACGTTGCGGCGACGAGTGGTCGAACTTCGTTCCAGAAGCGGTTCAGTTGGTGTAGCTCGTCGGCGATCGGCCAGATAAAGACGCGTTGCACGCCTGCCCGTGCGAAGTCGGTCAACTTCTCAGCGAACAACTCGGGTGGGCCGATGGGGAGACGCTCGCGGAGCATGGCCTCGGGCCGGTGCACGGTGGGAACAACCCGGTCTCTGAGAACGCGGTCAGCCTCAGCGCGGTCGTCGGTGATGTAACACCACATTGTCGCAAGGGCGTTCGGAAACGTTTCGGGATTCTTCCCGTGATCGGTGAGCTTCGAGCGAAGGGCGAGCCACGCCTGGGTGAAGAGCTCCGGCGTCGTGTTGTAGGCAGACGCCAACCAGCCGTCGGCGAGGCGGGCCACCCGGCGCAGCCCGAGCTCAGAGCCCCAGCTGCCCACCCAGATCGGCGGTCCGTTCGGTCGCGCTGGACGGGGTTCCAATGAAATCCCCGCGGTCGAGTAGAAGCGACCGATGAAAGGTGCACCATCGGGGCGCCACAAGGCCCGTAGTGCCCCGATCGCCTCGTCGAAGCGAGGCCACCGTTCCGAGAAATCGAGGCCGACAGCGGCGTAGTCGGCCGACGACGAGCCCGGTCCCACTGCCACGAAGAGCCGACCCTCCGAAAGACGATCGATCGCGCCCAACGTCTTGGCGACGGGCACGGGTCCACGCACGACTGCGAGCGCCACCGTCGTCGCCAGTGTCATTTCCGCCGAGTGCTCCATCACTGCTGCGAGCGCGACCGGTCCGTCGAGCCACGGCACCTCAAAGACCATGTGGTCGTTCACCGAAAGTGCAGCGAAGCCGAGCTGCGCGGCAGTTTTCGTGTACGCCGTGAGGTGATCGAGAGTGTACGGATGTCCCCCGAAGTCCATCAGCGGGAGATGAGCCCCGAACTCCACATCGTTCCCCTCGGCTACGTGAAATCTCTGCGCCGGGAGACCATCCTACGCCCAGGCCACGACCCACCCGTTCGGCCCCGCTCCGCCGAGGTCTGGTGCTCGCTCGCGCCACCGAACCGAGGACGTCTCAACGGCTGTCTCGGGGGCTCATGTACCGTGAAGATGCAGGGGGCTGGCGCATGCAGGTGTTCCTTAGCTACTCACGCAATGACAAAGCGTTCGTCGGACGCCTCAAGGCCGAGCTGACTGGCCGGCGTATCGATGTGTGGCTGGACACCGAGGACTTGGCCTCCGCCGACGAGGACCGGTGGCGTCGCTCGATCGTGCAGGGCATCCGCGAGTCTGCAGCGCTGATCGTCGTGCTGTCTCCCGACTCAGTGATGTCAGGGCAGGTGGAGCGGGAACTGACCATTGCCGCCGAGGCAGGCCGCAGGATTATTCCCGTCGTCCATCGTCCGTGTGAGCTACCCGACGGCTTCCAGTTCGAGCTTGCTGGTGTCCAGCGAATAGATTTCGTGGAACAGCCGTTCGACCACGCACTCGACCAACTGGTGCGGCGGATCGGGAAGATCACGCCAGTCGCATCCGCTCCTCCGCCGTTCACCCCATCGACTCCGGTTACGCCAAGCAGCGAAACGGTCTTGCATCCACGAGACCCCACAACCGAGCCTGCGAACGTCACTGAACGTGTGATACCCGCGGCATCTACCGGCGTCGAAGCAGCATCGTCCGAGCCCGATGCGCTCCCGCCGCCCCTACCAACACGACGTGCAACTCGGCGTGACGCTGCAGAGGTCGCCGCTATCCCGCCAACGCCCGCCCCGCCGCCGGCCGCGCCGGCCGCCACGTCCGCGCACGTCCCGGCCGAGCACGAGCCACCGCCGCCGTCGTCTCGCGGCCGGACGCGCATGTGGGTATTCCTCGCAGTTTCAGTTGTGGTGCTGACGCTGGGAACTGTCGGCGTGATTGCGCTCCTGCGGGGAGGCCGCGGTGCGCAAGCTGACAAACCGTCGCCCCAGACCACGAACGCGGCGCGTGTCACAACCACAGGGGTTACGGCCCCGGGAACGAGCGCTGGGCAGGGGACACAGCCCCCGACCTCACCGCCAACAGAACCACAGACGACCGAAGGCGCCACGCCGGCGCCACCCAATGACGAATCCACGGCCCTCGCGCTCGTCGACGAGCTACAGCGCGCCTACAACGCCCGCGACTGGGAGTCCGTGCGGCGGCTCAACACCATCCAACGCAGCTATAGCGATGCCAAGTTCCTGGGCGGTTATGGATCCTTGGAAAAGGGATTCCACCGAATCCTGTCGACGGAGCAGACCGGCGCCACGGCGTGGCGCGTGCTCGGCGTCATCCTCGCGTGGGACGACGAAGCCGACCGAGGCCGGACAACCAACGTCGCCTGTATCGACTGGGAAGTCGATACCGCGGCACGCACAACCGCACAAGGCGACTTCGTTGGATCCGACGGCCGAAGGAGCCGTCGTCTCGACGGCTGGCTGCCCGAAAGCCAATTCGACGCCACGGCCGCCAAGTACTGCGGTTAGCCCGGGGTCAGAGCTGGGACTCGAGTCGGCGACGGCGAGTGGTTGATCAGGGTCCTTCGTGAGCTGGCGCAGTGAGCTGTGTGGCTACCTCGGGAGGCCGGCCAGGCTGGTCAGATCGAGACGCCGAGCGATCGGTAGACGTCGAGGTGTCGCCGGGCGCTTTCGGCCCACGTGTGGCGGGCTGCGACTCGCCGTCCGGCCTCGGCCAGTCTCTGTCGCTCCGACGCGTCGGTGGCGAGGAGATGGAGCCGGTCGGCGAGCGTGGCGTCATCGCCCGGCGCGACGACGAGGACGTCACGCGCGTACTCGAGGTACTCGCGAAAGACTGGAAGGTCGGCGACCACGGTGGGTGTGCCCGCCGCCAGCGCCTCCAGTACGGCGAGCCCGAAACCTTCGTTGACCGACGGGAAGGCGAAGGCATCGGCAGCGTGGTACCAGCCAGGAACGTCGCTGTCCTCCACGGTGCCGAGCAGTACGACGTCGCGGCCGAGCTCGAGGCCGAGCCCGGGAAGCGACGCCAGCACCGCGTCCCGATAGGCGCGATGGTCCTGGAACGAGTGGCCCCCCATGACGGCCAGCACCGGAGGAGGGTCCAAGCGCGAACGCAGCAGCGACATGGAGCGAACGAGGTGGTCGCTTCCTTTGCGGGGCTCGATGCCGCCGACCGACAGCACCAGGAATCGCCCGACCGCACCGACTTCGGCCCGTCGCGCCTCCAACTCGGTCGGCGATGGCCGGCACGAGAACCGAGCGCAGTCGACGCCATTGCCGACAATCGTTGCCGTCACACCGAACTCGGCGGCGAGTCGCTCCTGCCACATTCGGCTGACGACGAGTACGACGTCTGGATCGACGATGGATCGAATCTGGCACTCCACCAGCTCCGGGGTCGTGAAGTCGTCGACGTGGTGCACCGTCCGCACGACGCAAACGGCCGCGTGCTCGTCGCGGAGACGTACCGCAGCACGGGCCGAGATGCAGTCCTGTACGTGGAGGACGGCCGGCAGATCACCGTCCAGTCGGCGCAGGCCGTCGGCGAGTGCGTCGACCGACGCGGCCACTCGCTCCTCCAGCGTGTCGCGGGAGGCAGGCGTCGGAATGAGCCGAACCGGCGCCGCGACCGAGCGGAAGAAGCCCTTGTCGGGGTCGCCCAGCGCGATCACGTCGACGCCAAGGCCGTGGCGGACGAGTTCCTCGGCCAGCGCCAGCGTGTGGACCACGCCTCCGCGCGGCTTGGTGGAATAGGTGATGAGCGAGACGGATGCCGTCACGGCAGCGTGATGTCGACGATCGACGGGTCGCGCCGGGCGATAGCGGCGGCCGCCAGTGCCGCACGCGCCCCCGTCGTGGCCACGATGGCACCTGCCTCGGAGAAGCTGGACCGCTGGCGCCCAAGGTCCTGCGGGTCCCCGGCCGTGCCCAGGACGTACACGACCAGACGTGGACCGTCCGGCCGCGCCAGTTCGGCACACGCCGGCGCCAGCAACGAGGCCGGATCCGGATGGGCGCCGTAGCCGAGGACCACATCGAGCAGCACGGCGGCGACGTCGGACTCCGAGCCCAAGCTCCGGAGGACCTCGAGGCGCGCCTCGGGATCGATCATCGGATGCGGTCGTCCCTTGGTGTACTCCTCTTCGCCCATGTCGATGCATGTGTGGCTGCCGGCTGGAGCGGGGACGTGGAACCGGTGGTCCAATGGTGTGTTGGACCACACCGGACCCAGCCACGGTTCCAACACGGTGAGCGCCTCGTAGCAGAGCGTTCCTCCGGAGTAGATCCCCCGGACCAGCTGGCGTTGGGGGTCCAAGCCGTCCACCGCGGCCTCGACCGCGACTCGCAGCGCGCTGCTCGGCGGCGGGGCCGGCCGACCGAGGGCGGCCAGGGTCTGGCGCACGCCACCTTCGAGCGTGGAGGCCACGCCCGCGGCCCAGGGGACCTCGGTTCCCTCGGGCAACCCCACCAGCGCCGCCGCGATGGGGGTCGTACGGGCGGCATCGATGACGGCTCGGGCCGCGGCGAGGTCCGGGGGTTTGGACACCAGCAGGATGATCTCCGTCGCCGGGTCGCGATCGAGGGCGTTCACCGCGTGCACGGCCATGCTGCCCCCGACCTCGGCCGAGAGGTCCCGACCACCCACGCCGATCACTTGGGTGACACCTTCGCCCCAGGCGTCGAGCAGGCTCATTGCCTCCTGGGCGCCCGTGCCCGCCGCTGCCACCACGCCGACTCGTCCCGGCGGCACGACATTGGCGAAACCCAGACCGCAGCCCGCCAACACGGCCGTCCCGGCGCCGGGGCCCATCAGCAACCGGCCCACGTCGACGGCGTGCCGCTTCAAGTCGACCTCGTCCGCGACGGACACGTTGTCGCTGAACAACAGGACGTCGAGCCCTGCGTCGAGGGCCTTGTGGGCTTCGAGCGCGGCGTATGGACCCGGGACGGACACGATCGCAATGTTGGCCTCGGACAACCGACGCACAGCCGACGTGAGGTCGCGATCCACGCTCGGACTCGCGTCCGGCGTCGACGGCCCGCGTGTGCCGAACAACGAGTCCGAGCCGGCGGCGAGGGCACGCCTCACGGCTTCGTCGTCGTCACCCAACGCCACGAGGACCAGGTCGCGGGCCGAGACGTCGTCCAGAAGGGGATCGGCCACACCGGCGTCCGTCAGCACTTCCAGGTTGGCGGGCGTCGCCATGACGGCCGTCGCCCACGTGATGCTGTCGACGCTTGCCATCGCCCGCGTGGCCGCCAGGAGCAGGACGGAGTCGATGTAGGTGTCGCGATGCCGCTGGACGCCGGCGACCACCGACGGGCTCACTTGCTCCGAGCGGGCTGGTCTGACGAGAGAATACGTGTGCCCATGTCGCCACCGGCGGACCACGCCGATGCCGACAGCGTCGCCACCAACCGCTCGGGCGAGGTGATCAACGCCACGTCGCCGCCGTGCCGGACGAACCTCGTGGCCGCCACCACCTTTGGCCCCATGCTCCCGGCCGGGAACTGACCCTCGTCGAGATACCGCTCGGCGTCGTCGACGGTGACGTCGCCGAGCGGGCGCTCGGACGCCGTGCCGAAGTCGATGGCGGCCGCGGGCACGCTCGTGACGAGCGCAAGCGCCTCCGCGCCCAACTCGCTGGCGAGGCGCTCGGCGGCGAGGTCCTTGTCGATCACGGCGTCGACACCGTGGTAGCCAGTACCGGTCAGGACGACGGGGACACCGCCTCCCCCGTTGGCGATCACGAGCATCCCCGCGGTGACAAGGGTTCGGATGGTGTGCACTTCGAGCAAGCCAAGGGGCTCGGGCGATGGCACGACGCGGCGATACCCACGCCCGGCGTCTTCCGCCATGACCCACCCTCGCTCCCGGGCGAGCCGGTCCGCCTCCGGACGGTCGACGAAGGACCCGATCGGCTTGGTCGGCCGGGCGAAGGCAGGGTCGTCGCCGTGCACGATCACGTGCGTGCCGACGCTGACCACGCCGGGATGGTCCGAGCCGAGTCGCTCGCGAAGGCTGAGGGCCAACATGCTGCCGATCTGGCCCTGCGTCATGGCGACCAGCGCGAACAGGGGTTGGACGGGAACGCGCTCGCGCGCTGCGTCCTGCTGAACCGCCAGCGCTCCGACCTGCGGTCCGTTCCCGTGCACGACGACCACGCGCCAACCCGCTCGGGCCAGCTGCGCGATCGAGGCGGCCATAGCACAGGCATGGGCGTACTGCTGCTCGTAGGTGCCGCTCTCCGTCGGCTCGACCAGGGCGTTGCCACCGAGGCCCACCACTACAGTTCGTGCCATGGGTTGTTCCCCCTGAGGCCGTACCACTGCGGGCCAGGGCGATAGCCGGGCAGCGTCCATCCTGTTCGAACGCTGCATTCGTTTCGGATAGTAGAGACGGCACTTAGGATCGTCAACAGATTCGGTGGGCGTGGGAATGCGAGGCGCTGTGTCCGGACCGCCCGATGACCTTGATCTCGTCGCCCTTCGGGGCCGCTGGAGCACTGCCGAGGCCCGGATCTACCCATTGGCGATGGTGAGTGTTCCGGCCTACGAGCACGCGCTGACCGCCGTCGCCTCCTTGCTGGACATTCTGCGGGCGGAGGTACACGACGAAGCCTCCCTCGTGGCGTTCCACGCCCGGCCCCTGGCCGCCCACGAGCGTCTCGACTCGGTGGCCCTCGGGCGCGTCGGCCTGCGAGTTGACGATCTGGTCGACGCCGCGTGCGCCGCCCGTGACCGCGAGCTGGCCCAGCTCGCCGTTCTGCAGCGCAGGGTCGACGCCATCCGCGCCGCGGCCGCGGCCGGCGCCACGTGGGCCGACATCCCGGCGCAGCGGGCGCACGGCGTGCAGGCCACCGTGCCGGAGTTGCGAGTGCATCTCGAAGCACGGCGCGGATTGCACACCACGCTCGAGCCGGACGCGGAGACCGGGGAGCCACGCCTTCGCGTCGTCCCCGTGCGCGTCGACCTCGAGACGGGAGAACTCGCCGTCATCGATGAACTGGAGGATCTCGATCTCCTCGTCGACGACCGGCACGCCTGGGATGCCGTCTTCGCCTGGTTCGTGTCGGAGTGGGACCTCGACGTTGACGCCCGCCATCACCCATAGTAAATGTGGTCGATCACCATCCGGCATGGCACACGGGGATGACCACATCCGAGCGACCCGTTCGGGCGCCGGCGCAGCGTGATCCGGCTCCGACCGATGGCGCCGCCGACCTCGCCGACATCGTCCTGCGCCTCCAATCCGAAGGTCTCCGGCTTGGCGTGAGCACGGAGGGCCGCACCGGTGGAGCGGGTCCGTCCGACGTCGGCATGATCTGGGTCGAGGACGTCTCGCTCACCCTTGACACCGATCCGGCGAGGACGACGGCGTCGCCGTTCGAGCTCGAGCGGGAGGAATCCGGCTTCGCCATCTACGAGCACGGTCAGCGGGTTGCGGCGGCCCGCCCCCAAACGCGGCCGCGCTTCTACGACCTGACCACAGCCGACGGCGTGCCGTACTGGCAGATCGCCCTGCTCCACCTCGATTCGTTGGCCAGCACCGTCCTCCAGACCTGTGCGTATTGGGGCAACGAGGACCAGTGTGCGTTCTGCGGCATCGGCGTGTCGTTGGCGGCGGGGCGCACCATCGCCAAGAAGACGCCGGAGATGTTGGCAGAGGTGGCCGTGGCGGCGCGCGACCTCGATGGCGCCGTCGACGTCACGCTCACGACCGGCAGCACGCGAGGTGTCGACCGTGGTGCGCTCTATGTAGCGCAGTGCGGGCACGCCGTGAAGGAGGCGAGCGGGCTGCCCGTCGAAGTGCAGTTCGAACCGCCAGACGACTTGGATGTAATCGATCGTGTCCACGATCTGGGGATCGACACGGTGGGCATCCACGTCGAGACGTTCGATCCAGACGTGCTCGCTCGCGTGGCGCCAGCCAAGGCTCGAGCCGGTATCGACCACTATTTCGCGGCGTGGGAGCGTGCCGTAGCGCGCTTCGGGCCCGGGCAGGTGACGACCTACGTCATCGTCGGGATGGGCGAGGACCCCGAGCTCATCGTCGAGGGATGCCGGCGGGCCATCGACCTCGGTGTCTATCCCTTCGTCGTGCCGCTCCGCCCGGTCGCCGGCAGCCTCATGTCCGACTGGGCGCCGCCAGACCCGGCTGTCGTCGAGGCGATCGTCCGCCGCGTTGCGCCGTACCTCCAGGCGAGGGGCATCGGCGCCGGCACGGCCAAGGCGGGATGCTCGCGGTGCAACGCCTGCTCGCCCATGGCGGCCGTCGAGCGTCGTCTGCACATTGGCCCGAAGCCAGTCGCCGTCACGCGTGGCTGACACCGCCCGGGCGATGCGAATCGGGGCGACGGCGTGCCGGTTCGCGGATGATCCGTTCAGCCTCGAAGCACACCATCGCATCCGCCGCGAGGTGTTCGTGGAGGAGCAGGCTCTCTTCGTGGGCAGCGATCTCGACCGCCACGACGATGATGTCGCAACGATCAAAGTGCTTGGTCTGGTGGGCGACGAGCCGGCCGGCGCGGTCCGCCTGTTCCCCCTTGACCCGTCCGGCTCGTCGTGGCAGGGCGACCGCCTCTCGGTCCGGCGCCCGTGCCGCCGCTACAACACGGGCATGGCGCTGGTGCGCTTCGCGGTGGCGACCGCCCACGACCGCGGCGGCGACGTGATGACCGCGCACATTCAGTTGGCCAACGTCGGCTTCTTCGAGCGACTGGGCTGGCGATGCGACGGTCCCGTCGAGGTCTACGTGGGTGTCGATCACCAGCCGATGGCGATCGACCTCACGCGCGGCCGTGGGCCGCAGGCGGCGTCAGGCGGGTGATGCCTTCTCGGTGCAGATCGATGACCGGCGCACTGGCGTCTCCATCCCGTACCGAGAGCACACCCGAGTCATCGATGGTCCCCAGCGCGGCATAGACGAGGCCGCGCTCGGCCGCCGCCGCCGCTGTCACCCCCTCCAGCTCGGCCGGACCCGAGACGAGGAACACGAGACAGGGAAAGCACAGCAGCCACTGCTCGACCTCGACGCCCTTCGGCGTGGGGATGTCGGACAACTCGACGCTCACGCCGCATCGGGTCGGTTCCAGGAGCATGGCGAGTGACCCGAGCAAGCCGGCCATGCTGACGTCCTTGGCGGCCGCGCACGCGCCGGCCTCGGCCAGCGCGGCGAGCAGTCGCACGTCTCCGGCGAGGCGCTCGCCCCGCTCGTCGAAGGAGGGAAAGAACGGAAAGTCAGAACGCATGGCGCCTTCGAGACAGCCGAGCAGTCCGAGGCGCTGGCCGGGGCGCACGTGGGTCGCCGAGAGCGGTGGCCCAGGGCAGCGACCGAGGGCGAAGGCCGACAGTGCGCGCCGGTCAGGGTTGACGGTGATGTGGCCACCTACGACGGGCACGTCGTACAGACGTGAGGCGAAGCGCATCCCCTCCAGCGCCGTGCGGCAGGTCGCCTCGTCGCCGACGAGGGTGTCGACGACAGCCAGGGGGAGCGCGCCCATCGCGGCGACGTCGTTCACGTTCGTGA
The DNA here is from genome assembly GCA_036406775.1 of Acidimicrobiales bacterium. GTDB lineage: Bacteria > Actinomycetota > Acidimicrobiia > Acidimicrobiales > Ilumatobacteraceae > DASXAI01. Next base: position 5,620 of record DASXAI010000461.1, on the reverse strand, counting down.
GCACGGCGGCGATCCCGGCACCGAACGGGTCCCGTTCGAGAAAGGCGGGCAGGATCGCCTCACCGCACACCACGAGCGACGAGTCGACGACGGCGCCGTCGTCGCCGGGACCGGCCACCCAGTCGGAGTCAGCGAGGACCTCCCCGACCATGCCGACATGGGCTTTTGACTGCCAGCCGGCACTTGATCGGGCGGCGGCGGCGATGGCGCGGACCCGTGCCTCGCCCGTGGTGGCGACCTCCATGGTTGAACGATAGTAGGCGGTCGTTTACGATACGAGACATGGAGCGACCGGGGTTCCTCGATCTCGAACCTCGCCCCGCCAAGCCGCGTCGGTCGGGCGTCACGGCCGTGATCGACGGTGGCCTCCCGGTCGACGAGATCGCCGGATTGCTCGCGGCGCACGCCGACTTCATCGACGTCTGGAAGCTCGGTTGGGGCAGCGCCTATCTCGACACCAACCTCTCGGCGAAGCTCGAACTTCTCCGACAACACGGTGTGGCGGCGTGCACCGGCGGCACGCTGCTCGAGATCGCCGCCCTTCAGGGCCGGGCCGAGGCCTGCATCGAGTGGGCGGCGGCGTGCGGCTTTCCGTTCGTCGAAGTCAGTGACGGCCTCGAACTGCTCGGCCCGGTCCGCAAGGCCGAGTTGATCGCGCTCGCCCGCGGCTCCGTCGGCGTCATCGCCGAGGTCGGGGCCAAGGATCCCGAGCGGACACTGTCGCCCCAGTCATGGGTCGACTTGGCCCGGGCCGACCTCGACGCCGGAGCGGAGTGGGTCATTGCCGAGGGGCGCGAGAGTGGCAGCGTAGGCATTTACGCTCGGGACGGCGCGGTTCGAGCCGACGTCATCGACGCCCTGCTCGAGCACGTAGCGGCCGACCGGTTGCTGTTCGAAGCGCCGCGCAAGGACCAACAGGCGTGGTTCATCAATCACGTCGGTGCCCAGGTGAATCTGTCCAACGTGACGCCGCGAGAGGCGGTAGGCGTGGAGGCCCTTCGGCTCGGATTGCGGGCCGACACCACTGCCTCCGCCCTGCTGCGCCGAATCCCGGTGTAGACGGGGCGCTTCCGGAGGGCGCGACGTGGCCAACATCACTCCAGCCGCCTACCGCCAGGTCTCCGTCGCCGACGTCGATGTGCCGCTGACGGAGCCGGCGCTCGTCGACTACTTCCTTGGCCGGGAGTGCTACCGCCGCACCCGCTACATCGTTGCCGGCCACGGTCCCGGCCACGCGTTGGTCGAGGTGGAGCTGGCGGACCGCACCGCACTGATGTCACCCGCGATCGAGGTGACCGTGTTGGGACTGCCCGGCGACACCGTGTACCTGCGTCGCCCCGACACCGACACAGGAGTGCCGTCCCAGCTGGCCCGCGTCGCGCTCGAATATCCGACGGCGCGTTGCGTTGTTGTCGAAGGCCGCTACGGCCACGTCAGCTTCCTGCTCGATCCCGCGCCGATCGTGATCCGCGTGATGGAGGTGGTCCCGCCCTTCCCGGCCAAGCTCGTCGATCAAGCCCAGCGGGTGCTCGACGTGGCTGACGACCTCCCTCCCATCGTGTTGGCTCCGGACTTGATCGATCTGGACGAACTTGCGCCTGCCGCTGGAGACATCCTCCTGCCGTGCCGGGGCTCGGGCGTCGAGCTCGAAGGCGCCGCGACGTGGTACCTCGACCGACGTCCGGACCGCCATGACTGGGTCCTGGTCGGCTGCGCCCGATCCCGCGAGCTCCACCGCTGGTTCTACGGCGACGAGCCGCCCACCGTCGAGACGTGCCCGAACGTGCTGGCGCGGGCCGGCCGAGACGGGGCGCTCTTGACGAAATGCTGTCTCCTCGAGGACCGCATCAACATGTCCGACGCGGGCAGTCCGGTGCACCGCGCCGTCGTGCCGTGGGGTGCATCGCTGGACCAGATCCGCGAGGCGTTGACCGTCCTCGCCCGAGCGGCCGAACCGGCATGGGCGCCCGCCTGACCGACAGCGCGGAGTACGCGCATCTCTGGGGTACCGACGAAGTGCGTGCCGTCTTCGAGCAGCAGGCCCGGCGCCAGCGCTGGCTCGACATCCTGGTCGCCCTCGCCGGCGCACAAGCCGAGCTCGACATCATCCCGCGCCGGGCGGCCGATGCCATCGCCGCGGGCGCCACGGCCGAGCGCCTCGACCTCGATCTGCTCGCAACCGAAACCCGCCGCACGTCGCACTCGACCCTCGGCTTCATCGCCGCCGTCAGAGCGGTGCTACCCGACGACGCGGCCGAGTACGTCTACTACGGCATCACCGTGCAGGACCTCACTGACACGTGGACCGTGCTTGCCGCCCGCGATGTCATGGCCATTGTCTGGCGCGACCTTCGCGCGCTGGCCCGCATGCTCGTCGACCTGTCGCGGTGCCACCGATCGACGTTGATGCCGGGGCGCACCCACGCCCAACCAGGTGCCCCGATCACGTTCGGGTGGAAGGTCGCGTCGTGGGCCGACGAGGTCGGGCGCCATCTCGAACGGCTCGACGACGGACGGCGGCGGTGGCCGGTCGGTCAGCTCGGCGGGGCCGTCGGCACACTCGGCTTCTTCGGCGCCGCCGGACCACAGCTGCGGGCCGATTTCTGCCGCCGCCTCGACCTGCTCGATCCCGGCATCAGCTGGCTGACCAGCCGCGATCGTCTCGTGGAACAGGTCACGCTCCTCGCCCTCGTCACGGGCACGCTGGCCCGGATCGGCAACGAGGTCATGGAGTTGCAGCGCATCGAGATCGGCGAACTCGGCGAGCGAGCCGGCGTCGACGTGGTGGGCAGCATCACGATGCCGCACAAGCGGAATCCCGAGCGCAGCGAGCACCTCGACACCCTCGCCCGTCTCGTGCGGGCGCAAGCGGGCGTCCTGATGGAAGGCATGGTCCAGATCCATGAGCGGGACGGCCGAGGCTGGAAAGCCGAGTGGCCGGCGTTCGGCGAAGCCTGTCTACTGAGCTCCACCAGCCTGGCGCTGGGCATCGATCTCGTGGCCGGACTCGAAGTACATGCCGACCGCATGCGGGCCCACGTCGACGCCGACGACAGTCTGCTCTCGGAGCGGGTGCTGAGCGAGTACGCCCGCCGCGCCGGCAAACATCGCGCTCAAGCGGATCTGCAGGTCGTGCTGGCCGAAGCGCACCGGAACGGTCGCTCGCTGATCGAGGCGGTGGAGTCGGCCGGATTCCTCGACGCGGATGCGCTGGCGGTGATTGCCGCTGATCGGCGTGTACCCGGGGCCGAGCACGGCGTCGACGCGGTGACGGAACGGCTGGCTCGCTCTCTTGCGGCGTCGTCGGAACGTTGGCCGTGATGGCGGCGGAACGTTCCTCCCTCGCCGTGTTGCCCACGCCACTGGTGCCGGCTCGTCGGCTCGGGGACCACCTTGGCGTCGAGGTGTGGGTGAAGCGTGACGACCTGATCGGATTCGCGTTCGGCGGTACCAAGACCCGCGCCGTCGATGTGGTCGTCGGCGATGCCGTGGCCCGCGGCCACGACGAGTTGATCGGCTGCGGGGGGCCGGCCTCGAACCTTTGTGCCACGCTGGCGGCCGCCGCCGCCCGCGCTGACATTCCCTGCACTCTCGTCCTGTTCGGCTCCTCGCCTGGGCCCTCCCATCCCAATCTCTCCGCGATGGAGCGGTGGGGCGCCCGGGTGGTCTTCACGGGCGTGCCCGATCGAGCCAGCACCGAGGAGTGCGCCCGCCGGATCGCAGCCGAACGGGCATCGTGTGGCGGCCACCCGTTCGTCGTGCCGCGGGGCGCTGCCATCCCTCTGGGCGTCCTCTCCTACGCGTCGGCCGCGGACGAACTCGACGAGCAACTGACGACCGCCGGCATCGACCCGGACTGCATCGTTCTTCCCGTCGGCTCGGGAGCCACCATCGCCGGCCTCCTGATCGGCGTCTCGAGCTGGTCCCGTCCCACCAGGCTCACCGGGGCCATCGTGAGCCGGCCGAGCGCCGCCACGGCGACGACGGTCGAGACACTGGCGATGTCCGCCGCTCGCTGCGGTCGTCGGGCCCGCCCCGATCTCAGCCGGCTGGAACTCGTCGACGCCATTGGCCCCGGTTTCGGCGCGCCGACACCCGATCTCCGTGACACCGTCGCGTTGGCTCTCCGCACCGAGGGGATCGTGGTCGACATCACCTACGGCGCCCGCGCCCTCGCCGTGGTGCGCGACCTGGCGCGGCGCGCCACCGGACCGATCGTGCTCTGGCACACCGGTGGTTGGCTCGACGCCGTGGCCGATCTCGGACTCGGGAGGGACCGGCCGTGAGCGGGGCGGCGCGCGAGCTCGTCGAGGCCGCCTTCGCCTACGAGATCGCGACGGCCGAGGTGCTCCACGACGGGCTCAACGTGGCCGATATGGCGCACGTCTTGCAGCAGCTCGACGAGGGCATCATCCCGCACCAAGAAGCGGCGAGGCTGGCCACCGTGCTGCTCGCCGCGGACGGGGTACCGGCCGCCGAGTTCGGCTACGACGCCGCCCTGGGCGAGCCGTACAACTCGCGGGAGCGCGTGTTCACAGCCGCGATCGGCGACGCGGCCGGTTGGCTCCACGTCGGGCGGCCCCGACGGGAGGCGACGCGGGTCGCGTTTCGCCTCCGCCTGCGCCGTGAGGTGTGCCAGCTCATCCTCGCCACGACCCGCCTCGCGTGCACCCTCGCCGAGCGGGCGCGGCAACACCGATCGACGCTGTTCGCCGACCACACCTATCTGCAGCATGCGCAGCCGTCGACGGTCGGCCACTACCTCACGTCGTTCGCCTACCCCGTGCTGCGGGACGCCGAGCGTCTCTTCGACGTGGTCGACTGGCTCAACGGCAGCCCGGGCGGCGCCGGCTGCGTCAACGGCAGCCGGCTCGCCACCAACCGCACCGACATCGCGGCCGCCCTCGGCTTCTCTCACGTCATCACCAACACTCGCGACGCGATGTGGCAGGTGGACGGCCTGGTCCAGTTGGCCTCCGCCGCCGCGAGCATGGCCTGCACGCAGACGTCACTCGCCGAGGACCTCGAGATCTGGGCCAGCTCCGAGTTCGACTACGTCGACCTGGCCAGCGGCTACACCCGCGCCAGCGTGCTGATGCCGCAGAAGCGGAACCCGTACGCCTTGTCGATGATCCGAGGCATGGCCGGCTTGCTCATCGGCCACCTCACCGGACTGCTCGCGGTGCAGAAGAGCCCGTCGGCTCGCAGCGACGCGCTGATCTTCGCCTACGGCGAGGTTCCCGCGCTGATCGACCAGGCTCGCGGCATGACCGAGCTGATGGCGGGCGTCGTCGAGACGCTCACCATCAACGAGGCCCGTCTCCGAGACGTGCTCGATGGCGGCTTCAGCCAGGCAACCGACGTGGCCGAGGCGCTGATGGTCGCGTGTGGCCTCGACTACCGACGGGCCTATCACGTCGCGGGTCGAGCCATTCGGGCGCTGGCCGCCGACGGGCTGTCAGCGCGCCAACTCACGTCGGCGCGTGTCGACGCCGCCGCGATCGAGGTTCTCGGGCACCCGCTCGCCATCGGCGACGACGCCCTGGTGCCCGTGCTGGACCCCGATTCGATCGTCGCGACCCGCCTCGCCACGGGCGGGGCGGCGCCCGCGGCGGTCGAC
>DASXAI010000460.1:0-1677 GCA_036406775.1 Acidimicrobiales bacterium | reverse complement strand
GAGAAGGCGTCGGCCGGGGACGGGAGCCAGTTGCGGTCGCGTTCCCCGCCGGGCGACCGATGTCCGGCATACAGCGTCAGTGATCCGTCGTCGCCCCAGACAAGCGTCTTGTTCTTCGTCCCGAGCGAGTAGCGGCGCAGGTCGTTGGGATGGAAGAAGTGGGCGTCGTTGTACATGGTGAGCGACCAGAATCCGTCGACCGGCGGCAGGTCACCTGCGGCGAACGCGATCTCATACGTGTGGTCGCCGGTGAGCTGGGCGCCGCTGGAGTCGGTGTCGGTGTAGAAGTACTGGGTCTCGTTGGCGCGGTTCTCGAACATGTTCGATTTCGAGGTCGCGGCCCGATTGTGGTAGTCGAAACCCCATTCCGAGTTGTGCTGTGATCGGTTCCAGGCGTTGCCGGCGGGCTTGCCGTTGTAGGACCAGCGCATCACGTCGGCGACGTACGCGGAATCCGTTTCCTCGAACGCCTCGACCATCCGCTGCTTGATGGCGGCGTCGCCGCGTGCCGCTTCCCATAGCGCGCCGAACTGGGCGTACAGGCCCTCCTCGCCGGGGCGCGCCGGAGCGATCGTCATCGCCTCGGCGAACTGGTCGAAGAAGTTCCCGGGCACGACCCAACTCGTCTCGCCGTCCCCGCCGCGCGGTCCGGCATCGAACGACGGGACGGCGCCCCAATCCTTGGTCTTCATCTCGCCCGTGCACTCGTCGAGCGGGTAGGCCAGGACCTGATCGACGAGTGGCGCGATCGCCGCGCGGTCCTCGTCCGTGTCGTCCATGAAGATGCGGGGGATCGCGTTGGCAAGCGCGGTCGGGCTCCGGATCACCTCGACGATCCCCTGCGGAACGTCGCCGTCCCAGTTCGGGCCGGCCAGCAGGTAGAGGCCGGGCACGCTCCCGTAGAGCGAGCCGACGTGGCCGAACTGATCGGTCCGCGCGTCGTAGAACGCATACACGTAGAAGCGATCGCCGAAGTCGGGAACCTGCACGACGACCGGCTGCTCGTCGAGCGAGAAGAAGCCCAGCCCGTAGACGACGTCCTGATTCGGGCAGGCGATGAACGTCTGCCCGGGATCGATGTAGTCGTTCAACATCGCGACGTGACCGGTCGGCGCGGCCGGCAGGACACCGGCCAGCCGGCCCGGCTCGGGAGCCGCGCTGAGGCGCGCGCGCCGGTTCATCATGTTCACCGTCGGATAGCCGACCGCGTAGGCCAGCTGCGCCACCGCGCCGACGTACGAGTGCGCGAACGCCGTCTCTCCCGTCGGCAGCGCCAGTGGCGGCGCCCCGGTTTCCGATCCCGCCACCGGTGTCTCCATGCCCCGGCTTCTAGCGCATGCCGACGTCCAGCACCAGTTGCGTCGTCGACGGTCACCCGAAGGCCGAGCTCACCGATGAGCGATGAGTTCACGCGATCGGGTCGGTCTCTACCGCCATGAGCGACAGAAAAGTGATTCTCAAGATGGTCATGTCCCTCGACGGTTTCGTCACCAGCCCCGACGGCACCCACGATTGGATGTCCGAGTGGTTCGGCGAGGACTCGGGCGAGTGGAACCGCCGCGCTCTCGAGGAGGCCGGCGTTCATGCGATGGGCCGCCGCAGCTACGAGATCATGGGCCCGCACTGGGCCGCGTCCGAGGGGCCGATCGCAACCGCGATGAACGAGAAGCCGAAGGC
>DASXAI010000459.1:0-6435 GCA_036406775.1 Acidimicrobiales bacterium | reverse complement strand
CCGATTGCCATGTCTCTCCTGATCACCCGGGATCGAACCGGGATACCTGTTCGCATCGGCGCCGGGGCTGGGTTCGCTGCCGTGGCGATGCCGGCGGCGAGCTGGGGCACCCAGGACACCGGTGCGGCGCTGATCACCTCGGTGGTGGCGATCGGCGTCGGGGGGACGGTAGCGGTTCTCGTGGCCCGATTGGTGCCACGGCCGCGCGCCGCATGGTGGGGAGCGCTGCTCGTGGCGGCCTCGGCTCTCCTCGTGGCCGTGACGCCCCGCGGTGTGATCTCGTGGCTGATCGCGGTCGTGACAGGCATCGGCGTCGGCCTCGCCGTCCCCCTCGGCCGACCGTTGCGCCGGCCCGAAAGCTGGCTCGCCTTCGCCGCCGTCCTCGCCGTCGGTGCCGTTCTGCTCGCCGCCGCCGGCTCCACTGCCGCGCTGTGGTTCGCCACGGCGCTGGCGGTCGGTGCGGCGGTTGTCAACATGATGGCCGGCCCAGGCTCGGGTGGTGGACGGTTCACCTTAGGCATCAGTGCCGTCGGCGGGCTATGGGCCGTCGCGCTCATGGCGTGGGTCGCGGCCACTACGCCGACGGTCAACTGGTTCGGTGGCACCATCAGCCACGGGCCCCGCAACGGCACCGCGGTGGCGATCACGTTCGACGACGGCCCCGACGCCACCTACACGCTCGCCGTGCGCGACATCCTCGACGCCCACGGCGTCAAAGCGACGTTCTTCACCGTCGGCAAGGCGCTCGACGCCCGGCCCGACATCACCCGGGCGCTCTACGACGACGGCCAGCTCCTCGGCGACCACTCCTACCACCACGACTACTGGCGCTGGCTCGACCCCCGCTACCCGGAGCTGCAGCGCACGCAGGATGCCTTCCAACGCCACCTCGGCGTGTGCCCCGGGTTCTTCCGGCCGCCCCACGGGCAACGCACGCCGTTCATGTCGTGGCTCGTCGGCAACGACGACATGGCCATGGTGACCTGGGACGTGTCGGCCGCCGACTGGTCGAGCCACGACGGCGCCAAGGTGGCCGCCGACGTCCTGTCACGGGTCAAGCCCGGGTCGATCATCCTGCTGCACGACGGCATCGACGGCAACGTGCACGCCGACCGTTCGGTGCTGCTGACTGCCCTGCCTCTCATCCTCGACGGCCTGCAGCAGCGGGGCCTGCACCCGGTACGCCTCGACCAGCTCCTCGGCCGGCCGGGCTACGTCCCCTGCTGACCGGCCCCCCACCGTTTCACGCTTGTCTAACGACCTGTGCGGTGCTTCAGCCAGCGTGAAACGGAGAAGCGCAGCACGCGCCATCCGGCGTAGGCGCCCGCCAACCCGGCGGCGGCGAAGGCGGCGGTGACGGCGAGCGGCTTGGCCAGGCTGGGCACGGGCTCCGACGCCGGCGCCCGGCGCTGCACGCGCACGGCGGCGGCGGGGATGGCGCACAGGTCGATCACGACATCGACCATGCGGGTGCGGGACCGGTAGATCGGCACCGGCACGAGCACGTCGTTGCGCACCTTGTACCCGAGGCGCGACAGGACGATGGCGACTTCGACCGTCTCGGAGTACTTGTAGCCCTGGTAATAGTCGAGGGCGTTGGCGAGGGCGCCCGCTCGGAAGATGCGGTACCCGGACTCGACGTCGAGGAGCGGTCCGCCGGCCCACAGTGTGGCCCAGGCCGACAGCAGCCGGTTGCCGAGCTGCTTGTACAGCGGATACCCCTCGAGGTCGCGCTGGACGAGCAGGGCGTCGAGGCCGTCGTGGAGCATGATCCGCTGCAGCTCCTCGAGCACCGCCAGCTCGTGCTGGCCGTCGGCGTCGATGGTGTAGATGAGATCGTCGGCCGAGACCTCACCGTCGACGATGCGCTGGCGCAGGTCGATGAAAGCCGTGTAATAGGCCGCCGACATGCCCTGGTTGCGCTCGTGCACGATGAGCCGGACGTGATCGTGGCCCGGGAGCCACGCCTCGATCTCGGCGCGAGTGGCATCGGTGGAGCCGTCGTCGACGACGACCAGCTCGTCGACGAGGCCGGCGAGGCGCTCGAGCACGGCCGCCACCGTGGCTTCCTCGTTGTAGGCCGGCACCACGGCGATGCGCCGGTGGGTGACCGCTGCCGGCCGCTCGATCGCCTGGGTGACGTCGAGGGTGGCGGCACGCTCCGGAGTGCTCTCGACCGATGTCATGCCGCTCCATCCTCCAGTGAGACCGGTTCCGGGACAGGAATGTCGAGACCCAGAGTGTCGCAGTACCAGGCGAGGGTGCGGCGCATGCCCTCCCCGAACGAGACCCGCGGGATCCAGCCCAGCTCCTCGTGAGCCCGATCGGTGGACACGACCCGGGCCTTGAGGTCGCCCGGGCGGGGCGGGCCGAAGCGGACCTCGACGTCGCCCACGAGGTCGCTCACGGTCTCGGCGATCCGCCGGATCGACACCGGCTCGTCGCCGTCGAGGTTGTACGTGCGGTTCTCGGCGATGGGGTTCAACGCCAGGACATGAGCGCTGGCGAGGTCCTCCACGTACACGAAGAATCGTTCCTGCAGGCCGTCGCCGTCGATGGTGATGGCGTCGCCCCGGAACGCCCGCTTGAAGAACGCCGCAGCCACACAGTTGTCGCGCATCCGCGGCCCATACGGGATGCCGTAGCGCAGCACCGTGTAGGGACGGCCGTAGAGCGTGTGGTAGTCGCGGCACATCATCTCCGACGCCACCTTGGTGGTGACGTAGATGTGCCGGTCGGTCTCCGGCTCGAACGGCGACGACTCGTCGACGATGGGCTTGGTCGAGGCGGCGTAGACCCACACCGTGGAGGCGAGGATGACGCGCCCGGCGTCGGCCCGCCGGGCCGCCTCGAGCACGCGCACGGTGCCGACCGTGTTGAGCGCCACACTCTCCACCGGTGCGTCGTAGATGTGGTTGACGTCGGCCATGGCGGCGAGATGGAAGGTCGCCGCCGTGCCCCGGACGGCCTCGGTGAGGGCGTCCTGGTCCATCACGTCGACGTCGACCCACTCGACATCGGCACGCCGCGGCGCCTGAGTGTCGAGCACGCGGACGGTGTGCCCGGCGGCCACGAGGGCATCGACCACGTGCGAGCCGATGAAGCCCGATCCGCCCGTGATGGCGACGAGTTGGCCCGCCATCAGAGCCGTCCCAGGACCGCGTCGACCGACGCGACCACGTAGTCGACGTCGTCGTCGGTCATCACCGCCGATACCGGCAGGCAGACGTGGCGCGCACAGATCTCTTCGGCCCCGGGCAGCGGCCCGTCGGCCCACCGCTCGAACACGGGTTGGCGGTGCAGTGGCGTGTCGTACACCTCACCCGACAGGCCGACGCCGTACTCGTCCTTGAGCAGTTGCTTCAGGTGCGCCCGCTCGACGCCGTCGGGGAGGAACGCGACGTACTTGTAGAAGTTGCAGCGCGACGTCTCCGGGATGGTGAGCGGCCGCAACGGCGAGCCCGCGAGGGCGGCGTCGTAGCGCGCCGCCACGTGCTGGCGATGGGCGATGAACTCATCGAGCCGGCCGAACTGGCTGAGAGCGATGGCGGCGTGGGGCTCGCTCATCCGCCAGTTGTACCCGAGGCGGGTGTGCAGGTTGGTGAGGAAGGAGGCCTTGCCTTGATCGCGGTAGATCCGGGCCTCGTCGGCGATGCGCTCGTCGTCGGTGACGATGATGCCGCCCTCGCCGCCCGCCATCACCTTCGTGGGGTAGAAGGAAAACGAGCCGGCGGCGCCGAACGTGCCGGCCATCTGGTTGTCGTGGGCCGAGCCATGGGCGTGGGCGGCGTCCTCGAAGAGCCACACGCCTTCGTCGTCACAGACCTTGCGCAGTTGGACGATGTCGGGAGTGACGAGCCCGCCGATGTGCACCACGACGACGCCCGCCGTTTCGGGACCGAGGGCGTCACGGAGCAGATCGGGATCGAGCGCCATCGTGCGCGGATCGCAGTCGACGAATCGCACGGAGGCACCCGCGGCGATGACAGCCGCGGCGGTGGCGAAGAACGTGTTGGCGGCGACGAGCACTTCCTTGCCCTCGACGCCGATGGCGCGCAGCGGGATCTCGATGGCGCTGGTGCCGGAGTTCACGGTGACGGCGTGGTCGACGCCGAGGTACGCGGCGAAGCGGTCCTCCAGCTGGCGACCCAGCTTGCCCAAGGTGAGCTGGCCGGTCGCCAGGCATTCGTCGATCTGCTGAAGGATGACCGCCCGGTCCTCCGGTGGGAAGTACACAGAAGCGGGCGGGACACGCATAGTCATGGTCTGGAAACCTGCACCGACGTAGAAGTGAATGGGTAGGAACTCGAGCCGTCCGCCGAGACGCCGAGGCGGGCCCCGAGCGCTGGGTCACACTAGAGCACCGGAGACCACGGACTGCGCACACCACCCGCCGCCATGCCTCAGTGCGTGACGGCGACCCCGAAGGCGTCAGGCAAGCGGGACCGCCAGGCCGCGGTCATGGTCGCAACCGCCACGTCGAGTAGTCCCTCGACCACAACGCGATCGCCGCCGGCCTCGCCCAGGGTGCGAACAGGCACGCCGAGGGCGCTCGCCTGTTCGGTGATGCGGGCGACGCGGTCCGGAGCGATGCACGCGAGGACGCGCGATGGTGCCTCACCGAACAGCGCGGCGTGCCCGTTCGGTCCGTCGATCCGGGCCCCGACGCCGGTCGTCACCGCCGCCTCGGCGAGGGCGACGGCCAGGCCGCCCTCGGCCACGTCGTGCACGCCGAGCAGGAGGTCCTCGGCGACGGCCCCGCGCACGAGGTCGGCGACGGCTCGGTGCGCGTCCGCGTCGAGAGCCGGCAACCGGCCACCACGTGCGTCCCGCTCCCACGCCCAGCGGGAGCCGGCAAGCGAGGGCTCGTGCTCGTCCGGACCGACGAGCACGAGGATCCCGCCCGCCACCAGCCCGATCCCGGGCGGCCGGCGTTCGAGGCGGTCGACGAGGCCGAGGACGCCGACGACGGGCGTGGGATCGATGTCGTGGCCGTGGCTCTCGTTGTAGAGGCTGACGTTGCCGCCGACGACGGGGACCTCGAAGACCCGGCTGGCTTCGGCCATCCCGTCGATCGCCTCCGACAATTCCCACATGACCTCGGGATGCTCGGGGTTGCCGAAGTTGAGGCAGTTCACGAGGGCGAGGGGACGGGCGCCCACGCACGCCAGGTTGAGCACCGACTCGGCGACGACGAGCGTGGTGCCGGCCCGTGGATCGACGGCGCACCACCGATGATTGCCGTCGGTGGTGAGGGCGAGGGCCCGGCCGGTGTCGACGCCGGTGACCGGGTGCTTGAGCCGCAGCACCGTCGCATCGCCGCCGGGGCCCACCACGGTGTTGAGGAACAACATGTGGTCGTACTGCTCCGAGACCCACCGCGAGTCAGCGAGAAGGGCAACGAGGTCAGCGCCCGCATCGGCGGGGGGCGGGAGGGCGGCCGGATCGGTCTCGCCGCTGCGGTCGCGCCGGCGGCGGGGTCGGTCGTACTTGGGCGCGGCGTCGTGCAGCGCCGCGGCCGGCACGTCGGCCAGCACCTCGCCACCGCCCGACAGAATGCGTAGGCGTCCGTTGGCGGTCACCCGGCCCACCACCGTGGCCCGCACCTCCCAACGGCGGCAGATGGTGGACACCTCGTCCCACGCCTCAGGGCTGACGATGGCGAGCATCCGCTCCTGGCTCTCCGACGTCATCACCTCGAAGGGCTCCATGCCGGGCTCGCGCCGGGGAACGGCGTCGACGTCGACGTCCATGCCCATCCCGCCCCGGCTGGCCGTCTCGCTGGTGGCGCAGGTGAGGCCGGCCCCGCCGAGGTCCTGGATGCCGACGACGAGGCCGGCGTCGAGCAAGGCCAGGCACGCCTCGATGAGCCGCTTCTCCTCGAAGGGATCGCCGACTTGGACGCTCGGTCGCTTGACGGCGTCACCGGTGCCGAAGCCGGCGCTGGCCAGCACGCTCACGCCACCGATGCCATCCCGGCCGGTGCTCGAACCGAGGAGAACGGCGAGGTTGCCCTCGCCGGTCGCCTGGCCCAGAACGAGGCGATCGATGGGCAGAATGCCGAGGCACAACACGTTGACGAGGGGGTTCTCCGCGTACGTCCGATCGAACACGATCTCACCGCCGACCGTGGGCACGCCGACGGCATTCCCATAACCGGCGATGCCCGACACGACACCTTCGGCGATCCAGCGGCTGCGGGCGTCGTCGAGCGGTCCGAATCGCAGCGGGTCCATGAGGGCGATTGGTCGCGCGCCCATCGTGAAGATGTCACGCAAGATTCCCCCCGCCCCGGTCGCGGCGCCCTGATAGGGCTCGATGGCCGACGGGTGGTTGTGGCTCTCGATGCGCAGAGCGGCGGCGATGCCGTCTCCCGCGTCGACGACACCGGCGTTCTCACCAGGCCCGACGAGGACCCACGGCGCGTCACTGGGC
>DASXAI010000458.1:0-8788 GCA_036406775.1 Acidimicrobiales bacterium | reverse complement strand
GGCGTGGACCGGGTCACTGGCTTCGTCGACCGTCGCCGCCACGATCTCGGTGAACAGCCGCTCCTTGTCGGTGAAGTGCACGTACACGGTCTGCTTGGAGACCCGGGCCTGGGCCGCGATCTCGTCCATGCTGGCGCCGAGGTAGCCGTGGCGCAGGAAGACGGCGGTCGCGGCGTCGAGGATGGCCCGGTGCTTGCGCGCCCAGCGGCCGTTTTCCTCGGTGGCCACCGATGACTTCCGAGCCGCCATCCCGTCAGAGTACTAGACGGTCTAGTTCCGACCATGACTGGAGGTGGCCCCCATGACGGCCAAACTGGAGTCCCGAGACCTGCTCAGCGGGCTCGCCATCGGCGAGTCGCCTCGGTGGCACGAGAACCGCCTCTGGTTCTCGCACTGGGGTGCGGACCAATTCGTCGCCGTCGACCTCGACGGCACCAGCGAGGTCGTCGCGCCCGGCCCGTCCGGCCTCGGGTGGGCGACCGACTGGTTGCCCGATGGCCGGCGCCTCGTGACCGGCCCGCAGCTGATGCGCGAGGAGCCCGACGGGACGATGGTGGTGCACGCCGACCTGAGCCCGCTGACGGATCGAGGCTGGAGCGAGATCACCGTCGACGGGCGCGGCAACGTCTACGTCAACAGCATCAACTTCGACTTCCTCGGCGGCGCGCCACCCGAGGACGGCCTCATCGCCCTCATTCGCCCCGATGGATCCGTGCAGAAGGTCGCCGGCGGCATCGCCTTCCCCAACGGGATGGTGGTCACGCCCGACAACGCCACCCTCATCGTGTCCGAGTCGTTCACGAGCACGCTGCTCGCCTACGACATCGCGGCCGACGGCACCCTGTCGAACCGGCGGGTCTGGGCGAGTGGTGTCGGGCCTGACGGCATCTGTCTCGACGCTGACGGCGCCATCTGGACCAGTACGAGGACCCACACCGTCGGCCGGGTTCGTGAGGGCGGCGAGATCCTCGAAGAGGTGGAGATCGACCGCGACCCGTTCGCGTGCATGCTCGGCGGCCCCGACGGCTCCACGCTGTTCGTCCTCGCCGCCGAATGGCTCGGGACCGACAAGGTCGACGCCGCCGTCGCCGCTCGCACGGGTCAGGTCATCGTGGCCGACGCGCCCGCACCCAAGGCCGGCTGGCCCTAGCCGCCAGACTCGGTGCAAAGATCCCAGCACCGAGCGAGGGTCGACGGAGCGTGAGCCGGTCGCGTCGCGGACCACGGAGCGCGGCCGGAAACGGGGCGAACGACCCATTGCCGACGGATGACCGGCGCGTAATCTCCCCCGGGCCCGAACCAACAGGGGGTGCGCGATCGTGCGCAAACTCGCATTGGCCGCTGTCTCGGCCGCGCTCGTAGGAACCGTCGGGGTCGTGGTGCCGTCCGGCATCGCCCACGCCGCACCCACGGCGCTGCCCGACCCGATCACCGGCGCGTGCCCGGCGAACGACTCGGCGAACTGCTGGCGCTACATCACGTTCAGCGACAACAATCCGCCGACGCCGGACCCGCCCACGGTGCAGGGCAACAAGCTCGTCCTCAACCACGACGGCTTCCACAACATCGGCAACGGCGCCTGGTGGAACACGCCGCTCGCGATGACGGGCAACGCGTTGAGCGTCTCGTTCAAGGCCTACCTCGAGGGCGGCGATCCGGACTTCCACGGCAGCGGGATGGCGTTCGCGCTGATCGACTCGTACATGACCCCGGCACGGATCCCGTACAACCCGCAGCCGTTCGACTTCGGTGCCAGTGGCCCGGGCCTCGGGTTCAACGGGTTCCACGGCGACGACGTCACGCCCGGGGGGACCAATCCGACGGGCGACAAGAACCTGGCCGTCACCCTCATCACCGACGACGACGACGATTGGGACAACGGCAACGCCGGGAGCAACAGCTTCAACCTCAGCCGGGTCGGCTTGCTCCACGGCCGTTCCTGGGCTGACAGCGCAGTCGTCCACCAGCGGATCGGGAGCTGGTACCCCGACTCGCCCAAGGACGTCTCCCCCTCCATCTACGGCGGGCGCGCCGTGCCGGTGTCGATCACGCTGGTGCCCACCCCGACGCCCGGGACGTGGAACGCCACCGTCCTGATCGACGGGAACACCTACTACAACAGCGTGCCCGTCAGTCTCCCGCCCTCGGTCTACATCGGTTTCACGTCCGGCACGCACGAGCGCCCGAACCAGCACGCCATCTCGGACGTGTCGGTCAAGTACGGGCCGATCGAGGTGCCCACCATCAGCGCCACTCCCAACCCGGCTGACCTCGGCCTGGTGCACGTCGGATCCACCAGCCTGGCTGCCCCCATCACGATCAGGAACGACGGGTTCGTCGATGCCAACGTGTCGCTCGGGGGCGCGCCGGCGGGGTTCGCCGTCGGCGGCCTGCCCGCCACGTTGGAGCCCGGCGCCACCGCGGTGCTGCCCACCACGTTCACGGCCTCGGGAACGGGAACGGTGCAGGGCAAGGTGACGCTCAACGTCGGCAGTGTGGTCGGCTCGGCCACGAGCCAGTTCAGCGTCCTCGGTACCGGTGTGCCACCGGGGACGCCGATCGGCGCGCCGTTCTCGGCCTTGCCGCCGACACGGATCCTCGACACCCGGGGCGGCGGCCCCATCGGCCCGGGCGCCGTCCGAACCGTGCGGGTCGCCGGCGAGCAGAACGTGCCCGCCAATGCCGGAGCCGTGATCCTCAACGTCACCGTGGACCAGCCGACGGCCAATGGCTTCGTGACGGTGTATCCCACCGGCGACCCCACACCCGTGGCGTCGAACCTCAACTTCGTCCGCGGTCAGACCATCGCCAACCTCGTGACGGCCAAGGTCGGCCAGAACGGTTCCGTCGACATCTTCAACTTTGCAGGCCAGACGCACGTGCTGTTCGACGTCGTCGGTTGGTTCCCCAACCTGGACAGCGCGTCGGCGAGCGAGTTGAGCACCACGGCGGCGCAAGGCGGCGAGTTCGTGCCCCTCGCACCGGCTCGGGTCCTCGACACTCGGGCCGGCGTCGGCGCCAGCCAGGCCCCGCTGGGGCCGGGGAGCCACCTCGACCTCCAGGCCACGGGGGCCGGCGGCGTGCCGAACTCCGGCGTGGCGGCCGTCGTGATGAACCTCACCGGCACCAACACCACCGCCGCCAGCTATCTCACGGCGTGGCCGACGGGTCAACAAATGCAGACGACGTCCAACCTCAATTTCGTCGCCGGTCAGTCGGTACCGAACCTCGCCGTGATCCCCGTCGGCGACGGCGGCAAGGTGTCGATCTTCAACTTCGACGGGAACACCGATGTCATCGGCGACGTGGTCGGGTACTACACGGCACCGGGAGTGTCGGTGGGCGGTGGCCTGTTCCACGCCATGGCGCCGCAGCGCTTCCTCGATACGCGGCCCGAGGCCGACCACGCCACGATGCCGGACGGTCAAACGGTGTTCACCCAGATCACGGGCCGGGCCGGCATCCCCGGTGACGCCCTCGGGGTCGTGGCCAACGTCACCGCCACCAACACGAAGGTGCCGGGCTTCCTCACGGTGTTCCCGGACGCCCTGCCCCAACCGCTGACGTCGAGCCTCAACTTCGTCGGCGGCGAGCCCGGCGTGCCGAACCTGGTGATGTCGAAGCTCGGCGGGGCCGGCAACATCGGCATCTTCAACTTCAGCCCTGGTGGCACGACCGATGCCATCGTCGATGTCGTCGGCTGGTACGGCAAGACCTGAGTCGAACTGCTCGCCGCACGCGAGACTGAGGCGTGGCCAAGCTCGCGCCAGAGATCGTGAGGCAACGCCTCCTGATCGAGGGCTACTACGACGCGGAGACGGACGGGCCTCGGATCGAGTCGTTCCTCCAGGATCTCGCCGATCACCTGGGTCTGCGGACGTATGGCGAATCCGTGATCTTCACGCCCGGTGGAGAGGGCCGGCAGGAGAACCAGGGGTACGACGCGTTCCTTCCGTTGATCGACTCAGGGATCTCGCTCTACGTCTGGACCGGGCCCCGATTCCTCGCCGTCGTGCTGTTCACGTGCAAGGCCTTCGACGAGGCGGCGGCGATCGACTACACGACCCGATCCTGGTCGATGCGCGAGTTCGAGGCCCACGCCTTCTGAACGAAGGGTCGCCCCGCCGTTTCACGCCAGTTCAACCACGCCTGGCGTCGATGAACGAGCGTGAAACGGAATGGTCAGCTGAGCGTGAACTCGCAGTCGAGCCGCTTGACGCCGTGGATGAACGGCGAGTGCAGCATCTCGGGGTCGGCGACGGCGTGGATGTCGGGCACCTGCTCGAAGAGTTCTCGGAAGGTCATCGTGATCTCGCGCCGGGCGAGGTTGGCGCCCAGGCAGAAGTGCGGCCCGCCGGCGCCGTAACCGACCTGCGGGTTGGGATCACGAGCGAGGTCGAACCGGTACGGATCGGGGAAGTGGGCCTCGTCACGGTTGGCCGAGGCGTACCACATGGCGACCTTGTCGCCGGTCTTCATCGCCTGCCCGCCGACCTCGGTGTCCTCGGTGACCCGGCGGCGCATGTAGATGACGGGCGACGCCCAGCGGACGATCTCTTCGACTGCGCTCTTGGCGTGGGCGTCGAAGTCGGCCCACCACCGCTCGCGCTGGTCCGGATGGCGGGTCAGTTCCATCACGCCGTGGCTGATGGCGTTGCGCGTGGTCTCGTTGCCGGCGGTGGCCAGCAGGATGAAGAACGACGCGATCTCGGGGTCAGACAGACGCTCGCCGTCGACTTCGGCCTCCACCAACGCCGTGCACAGGTCGTCGCGCGGATGGGCGCGCCGGTCGATGGCCATGGTGACGCCGTACTCACCGATCTCACGCGACACCTGCTCGAAGACGGCGTAGGCGTCGGCGTCCTCGAACTCGCCGAGGATGATGTTGGTCCAGCCGAACACCCGGTCTTCGTCTTCCTCCGGGATACCCATCATCGAGCAGATGATCTGCAGCGGCAGCGGCGCGGCGATCTCCCGTACGACATCACACTGCCCGTCCGGATGGCGCTCCACCATGCGGCGCACGATGCCCTTCGCGCGCGACCGCACGGCCGCCTCGACGAGGGCCACTACCTTCGGCGTGAACGCCTTCTGGACGATCATCCGGAGACGGGCATGACGCGGATCGTCGAGCACGATCATCGACCCATAGAACTCGGCCACCTCTGGCTGCAGGTCCGCGATCACGATCGAGGGCACCGAACTGAACGTCTTCGGTTGCCGGCTGACCTTCCACACGTCGTCGAAGGTCGTCACTGACCAGAAGCCAGGACCCGCTGGGAACCCGATGAGCTCGGGCTCCGAGAAGAATGGAATCGGCCGCTCGTGGCGCAGCGTGAAGAACGCACCGTCGCGGAAGGAGTCGGGCTGATCCCAGAATCCCTCCATCGCCGCCAGGTCGATGGCATCCAGGGGCACCGGCTCCGGTGGCCGCACCCAGTCCGACGGCCAATCCACGCCCTGCACCATCATGATCGGACCCCCCGTCTGCGCCCGCCGGACCCCCGGGCGTGTCGAGAGGCTATCGACCCCGCGACACCCCGGGTGCCCGGCCACACCCATCGTCACGCCG
Source organism: Acidimicrobiales bacterium (assembly GCA_036406775.1). Classification (GTDB taxonomy): domain Bacteria; phylum Actinomycetota; class Acidimicrobiia; order Acidimicrobiales; family Ilumatobacteraceae; genus DASXAI01. The sequence continues at coordinate 3,216 of DASXAI010000458.1, read as the reverse complement.
CGACGCCCTGATAGGCGAGGGCCGCGTTCTCCGTGGTTGGTGCGTCGATGACCGGGGAGGGCGTGAAGCCCTTGAACGTCAGCCAGATGCCGAGGGAGAACTCCCAGACGGCGACGGGAAGGGCGGCGAGCAGAGCGATGCCGGAGACCTGGTCGACGTACCCAAACAACGTCGCGACGCACGAGGCGACGAGGATGGGTGCGCCGACGAGACCGAGCGTCGGGATGACCCGAGGCACGAGGCGGGATCGGTACAGCACCGAGCCGAGGCAGAGCGCATTGACAGCGGGCATGAGCCCCGGGCCGAGCAGGAAGGTCCAGTTGTGTACCGCCACGAGCGACTGGCCGGCGGTGACGAGCGCGGTCGCGTCGGCGCCGGCGTTGTCCTGCCGCAGGGTGAAAGCGGCCAGGAGGCTCACGATGCCGACGAAGATCATCGAGGCCTCCAGGACGCGTGAGGTGACGAAGCCGAGGGCCCCGGTCTCGCTCTGGCGCTTCGCCACGGGGTAGAGCACGACGGCGGTGCCGATGCAGGCCAGGCCCATCACGATCTCGAACAGGGCGCCCCAGAGCACCCCGCTGTCGCTGCCGGCGCCAAGCACGAAGTCGGGATTGTTGAGCACGTTGTCGTACAACCCCAGCGCCGGGATCGAGAAGACGAACGTCATGAGATACAGCACGCCGGCCGCCAGCGCGATCTTGCGCATGCGGTTCATCGGAACCTTCGTGACGTTGGTTCGGGTGTCAGTGGCCATGTCAGCTTCCTTCCTCGTGAGAGGGAGTTCGCGGCGCGGCCGCGTCCGGTGGGATCTCGGTGAGCGACAGCAGCGGGACGCCGACGTCGCGCACCTTCTGGAGCAGACCGTGGAGGGCGGCCTGGTCGACGACGGAGCCGGAGATGACGGTGGTGCCGTCGTCCTCGCTGGTGAGGTCCAACCCGTCGAACCAGACAGACCAGCGGGGGCCGAGGTGGCCCTCGATCCGGATCCGGTAGTGCCGGGGCCGATCGTGAGCGCTGTGGTGGGCCTGCACCCCTTGACCGTAGGAAACGACCTGGTGAGGGCGCCTCACCACATGTGGTGATTGGTGTGGTGATTACAGGCCGAGTTCGGCGGCGCGTCGCACGGCGGCGCGGCGGTTGTTCACGCCGAGCTTGGTGTAGATGTTCTTCGTGTGGGTGCGCACGGTGTTGAGCGACACCGTGAGCTCCCGGGCGATGTCCGGTCCGCTCAGATCGGTCCGGAGCAGCCGGAGGATCTCGAGTTCTCGGGGGCTGAGCGGCTCGACCAGGCCCGGGGGGAGGGCCCGAGCCGAGGGCTCCGGCGTGGTGAAACCGCCGGCGGCGAGAAGACGTCGAGCCTGGTCGACGGCGACACCCCTGTCGACCGCTGTACGCAGGAGGCGCGCCATCGGGGCGCCTCCGTCGAGGAAGACGCGGATGAAGCCCTCGCCTTGCGCTCCGGAGAGCGCCTGTTCCAGCGCGCCCATCGCCGCCGCCGTGTCACCGCGGGCGTCGTGGGCGAGTGCCTGCAACGCCAGGATCTCGACGACGCTGCCCGTGCGCTGGCCCTGTTCGGCCGCGGCGAGAAGCCCGCGCAGCAGCCGGACGGCGTCGTCCGTCGCCGCCGACGACGGATCGGCGGCGCCCTGGGCGAGCAGGATCCGGGCCAGCGTGATGTGCTCGTACTCGTGCACGTAGGTGAGGTCGTCGTCGACGGCCAGGCCACGGTCGATCGCCCACGCCAGGGCCGGAGCCAGATCGCCTTGGCCTACCTGCATCCGGGCGATCACGGCTGGCACCGGCCGGATCGGCGGTGAGAAATCTGTGTCGTAGAGGCGCGCCGCCTCGGCGAGGAGATCCAGGGCGCCTGTCGCGTCGCCGTCGAGTTCCAGGAGGCACGCCCTGGCGACCCGCCACCGGTAGGCGTACTGCGACGTCGCGGCGGCGGCGCCGAGCTCGCCGGCGGCCTGCAGCTGAGCCCTGGCGCCATCGAGGTCGTTGCGCTGGAGCAGCACCTCGGCCACGCCGACGTGCATGTCGGCCGCGCCCCGCAGTGCGCCGTGCCTGGACGCGATGTCACGGACGGATTCGAGGGTGTGCATCGCCGCCCCGAGCCGGCCCTGGGCGACCTGGATGTCGGCGAGGGAGACGGTGCAACCGAGGACGTCGGCGTGGTGCTCGGCCGGCACGAAGCATGCGATGGCCTCGCTGTACCGGCGCTCGGCCGCCTCGAGATCACCGAGCGTCCACTGGGCGAGTCCGACCAGTGCGGCGGCCGCGCCCCGACCGAGGTGATCGTCGTCGTCGGCGAGCTGGCGGGCGCGGTCGGCATAGGCGATGGTCGCCGGGATGTCGCCTGTGATGAGTGAACGCGCGGCGCGGTACATGGCCACCTGGGCGGGCAGGCGAACGAACTCGGCCTCGTCCACGACGACCATGCCGCCCGAGGACCGATCGGCCGCATCGAGCCATTGCTCGACGTCGTCAAGGGTCGGTTCGACGTCGTCGAACCGACCGCTGGCCATGCGGGCTCCCACCAACCCGACGCGCAGGACCGGTCTGGTCGCGAGCAGCTCGGATGGCAGCGCCTCGATCCAGTTGCGCAGCGTCACCTCCTGGCGAGCCTGGCGCATGGCCGCCACGGCGAGCTCGATGAGTTCCGCGGCACGCTCGACGTCGTGGGCCGCCATGGCGTGCCGGATCGCCTCGTGGCTGTCACCGTGTTGCGCGTACCAGTCGCTCGCCCGGCGGTGGAGCGGCGCCACGCTGGTCGGCTCCTCGTCGAGCAGCCGTGCGTGCAGCACGTCGGCGAAGAGATGGTGGTAGCGATACCAGATCCTGCGGTCGTCGAGCGGGATCAGGAACAGGTTGGCCCGCTCCAGCAGGGCGAGGGTCGCCTTGCTGCTCGCCTGGCCCGTCACGGCGTCGCAGAGCGGCGCCGAGAGCCGGCTGAGGATCGCGGTCTGGAGCAGGAAGGTGCGAACGTCGTCGGCCTGGCGGTCGACGACCTCATCCACGAGGTAGTCGAGGATGAAGCGATCGTCGCCGGCGAAGCTGTCGATGAACGCGGTGACGTCATCACGGCCCTGCATCGAGAGCCCGGCGAGCTGCAGGGCCGCGATCCATCCCTCGGTCCGCGCCTCGAGCGCATCGACCTCCTCGGCCGTCAGCGTGAGATTCATCACGTCGTTCAGGTACGCCGCCGTCTCGGCAGTG
>DASXAI010000457.1:0-6202 GCA_036406775.1 Acidimicrobiales bacterium | reverse complement strand
CATCTCGGGCGTCACCCACGACGTCACCGAGGCCAAGGTCACGATCCTCGGCGTTCCCGACCGCCCCGGCGTGTCGGCGGCGATCTTCGAGCCGCTGGCCCAGGCGGGCGTGGTGGTCGACATGATCGTGCAGAACACGTCCACCAAGGGCACCACCGACATCAGCTTCACCGTGCCGAAGTCCGACATGGCGGTGGGCGAGGAGATCGTGAAGCGGGTGGCGGGGGAGATCGGCGCCACCGGCGTCGACCACGATGCCGACATCGCCAAGATCAGCCTCGTCGGGGCGGGCATGAAGACCAGCCCCGGTATCGCGGCCAAGATGTTCCGCACCCTCGCCGACCGCGAGATCAACATCGAGATGATCTCGACATCGGCGATCCGCATCACCGTCGTCGTACCCGCCGCCGACATGCAGGCGGCGGTGCAGTCGCTCCACACCGCCTTCGGCCTCGACAGCGGCATCGACTACGGCGCGCCCCTCCCCGAGCGCACCTGAAATCGCGCCTGGGCGGCCGGGAGGCGATCAGTAGCCTGACCGCCATGCGCGTCGGAGTCGTAGGTGCAACCGGGCAGGTCGGCGGGGTCATGCGCCGCCTCCTCGAGGAGCGGGCGTTCCCGGTCGACGAGATCCGGTACTTCGCCTCGGCCCGCTCGGCGGGGCGCACGCTGGCGTGGAAGGGCGCCGACGTCGTGGTCGAGGACGCCGAGACGGCCGATCCGACGAACCTCGACATCGCCCTGTTCTCCGCCGGGGCCACCGGGTCGCGGGCGCTGGCGCCGAAATTCGCCGCCGCCGGGGCCATCGTGATCGACAACTCGTCGGCGTGGCGCATGGATCCCGACGTCCCCCTGGTCGTGGCGGAGGTCAACCCGCACACCCTCGACCGGATCCCGAAGGGCATCGTCGCCAACCCCAACTGCACCACCATGGCGTTCATGGCGGTGATGAAGCCGCTGCACGTCGAGGCCGGCCTCACGCGTCTCGTCGTGAGCACGTACCAGGCCGTGTCGGGTGCCGGCGGGGCCGGCGTCCAGGAACTCGACGAGCAGCTGCGCAAGGTCGTCGACGGGGCCGCCGCCCTCACCCTCGACGGCGACGCCGTCGAGTTCCCGGCGCCTGTGAAGTTCGCCCGTCCCATCGCCTTCAACGTCCTGCCGTTCGCCGGAAAGCTCGTCGACGACGGGTTGGGCGAGACCGACGAGGAGCAGAAGCTCCGGAACGAGAGCCGCAAGATCCTGGAGATCCCTGACCTCCCCGTGTCGGGCACCTGTGTGCGCGTGCCGGTGTTCACGGGGCACTCGATGGCGATCAACGCCGAGTTCGAGCGGCCGCTGTCGCCCGAGCGCGCCACCGAGCTCCTCGCGTCTGCGCCCGGCGTGGCCCTCACCGACATCCCCACACCGCTCCTCGCGGCGGGTAAGGACCCCAGCTACGTCGGCCGGATCCGGCGGGATTCGTCGGTCGGCAACGGGCTGGCGCTGTTCGTCTCGAACGACAACCTCCGCAAGGGCGCGGCGCTCAACGCCATCCAGATCGCCGAGCTCCTCTGCCGCTAGTGAGCCGTCCGCCGCTTCGCTCGGCCGGCTCCAACCGCTTCGCTCCGCAATCGGTTCTTCTGCGGCCCGAGACCGCCACAGCGGCATGGTCATCTAGACCAACCTGTCCGTCAGATCGGGGTATTTCCATGCATGTGCGGGGGGTGCCGGGTATGGCGTTCAGGCGGGGGTCGCGGTGAGGCCAGCGAGCATCGCTTCGAGCTCGGCTTGGCCGGGGCCTGTGAAGCGGTCGGCGTTGGGGACCATCGCGACCGAGTCGAGGAAGAGGTCGAGCATCGAGCCGGGGGACGGGGGAAGGTGGCTGCTGCAGACCATTGTGGGTTGGAGGGCGCGGATGTCGGCGAGGGCGCGACGAAAGGTGGCGCGGTCGACGTCGTGTGCCCAGGCGGAGTCGATGGTTGCCCATCGGACTTGTCCGCGCTGCAGCACCTCGGTGTCGAGTTCAGCGGCGTGCTCGGGGATCGCCGGAAGCAGCGCTCCGAAGCAGTCGGAGCTGAACAGGATGCCGGTGCGGTCGTCGACGAAACCGGCAGTGATCGGGTTGTCGTAGAGGGGCGGCTTGACGGCCAGCAGCCGGCGGTCGCCGAGTGTGACGGTGTGGCCCGCGTTGACGAGGTGGACACGGTCCATCGGGAGCGGCGTCGACGACAGACCCATGATCCCGACGCCGAGGAACGAGGTGATCACACGCACGTCGGGGTTCAGCTCGAGCAGCGCGGCCAGGGAGCCGATGTGGTCAAAGTCGGTGTGGGTGAGCCAGATCCAGCGCAATTGCGAGGGGTTGATCACGGTGGCAAGCACCGTCATGAAGTCGTCGCGACCGGCCACCGTGCCGGTGTCGACGAGGATCGGTTCGGTTCCGTGGAGCACGAAGGCGTTGATCGCGAGGCACCCGAGGCCGGGGATGTCGGCCGTCGTGGTGATGACGTCGACGCCGGGGGCAGCGATGGCTGCGGCGGTCACGATCGGACCTCCTTGGCGGCCTCGGCGTCGGCGGCGGCCCGGAGCCGCTCGAGCGTGGTGCGCATGCCCTCGAGAAGCTCCTTGTGGCGGTTCAACGGGACATCGAGGATGCGAGCCCAGGTCGGGATCCATCGGACCTCGTAGCCCTCGGTGACCCGCGTGCGACCGTCGTCAAGCGGCTCGAACGTGTAGTGCCAGGCCGTGGAGGGTCGGCCGCCTTCGTCGGTGATGAAGCTGAAGGCTCGACCCTGCTCGGCCTTCAGCACCGTGCCGTGGCGCGAGTAGCGGATGCGCCGGCCGGGGCCGACCGCGTTGTGCCCGACGAACGTCGAGCCCTCGACGGGCGTGGCGACGTTGCCCTCCCACTCCACACGCTCGCACTCGGGGCTCCACTCGCCGATGCGCGGGAGGTCTGAGACCATTCCGTACAGCACGTCGGTGTCGGCCTCGATGTCGAGGAACACGTTGTCCGCTGTCAACCACCATCTCTGGTTCTTCGGTGCCATACCGACAAGCTAAGGATATTAGCTATCGCTGTCAAGCGAAAGTTATGATACGATGCGTAGCATGTCCGCGACATCGAACGCCGAGACTGCACCAGCTGGCGTCGACCGCCGAGCCCGGCGCCGACAGGAGACCATCGAGGAGATCCTGGCGATCGCCGAGGACGTGATGGCCGAGGAGGGTGTCAACGGCCTGAGCCTCTCGGAGATCGCCCGCCGACTCGGCGTGAAGCCGCCATCGATCTACAAGTACTTCGACTCGCTCATGGCGATCTACGACGCCCTCTTCGAGCGGGGCCAGCAGGCGCACTTCGAGGCGATGCGGGTCGTCATGGCCGACGCCGAGCCAGGCCTCGATGCGCTCGCCGCTGGCCTCGAGGCCAGCTGCCGCTGGTGTCTTTCGCATTCCGCCACCGCGCAGCTGCTGTTCTGGCGTCCGGTCCCGAGCTTCGAGGCGACACCCGAAGCGATGGTGCCGAGCCACGACATGATCCGACTCCAGCGCGACGCGCTGGACGACGCTGTCGCCGCCGGTCAGCTCGGGCGCGACGCTGCCTCCGACGAAGCCGTGTTCGTCTGCTCCGTGTTCGTCAGCGGTCTCATCTCCCAGACCATCGCCAACGAACCCGGCGTGCCGTGGGGCAAGGGCCGCTTCAGTCCCCTGTTCCCCAAGCTCCTCGGAACCCTCGTCGCCCTCTACCCACCAACACCCGCCCGACGCCACTGCTGAACCCCCGACAGCCACGAGAGTCGGCGCCGGGGCACCCGCGCTGCCTGGACCTGCGCGCGAGCGCCTCCCCCCCACCCTGCGGCCGCACAGCGCGCCCGATCGAGTCGCGCGCTGCTCGCTGGCGCGCCGGTCCGCGAGCCCGTCGTCAACCGGTGGCGGGTGTCAGCTCGCGGATCGCGTTAGGACGTGCGCTTCGGCACGAAGCGCCGCAACCGCTGGAGGAGGGCGTCGGCACCGCCGGCGGTCGGCGCGTGCCCGTTGCCGTTCCCGTTGCCCTGGGCCGCGGCGTAGCGCTCGATCCAGTGCACCGGCGGCAGCGGGACGGGCGCCGACAGCTGGTCGACGGGGAGCGGCGGCGGCAGTTCGGGGGCGTTCTCGGTCACGGCGGCGTACCGCACGTATCCGAGGTACGGCGTGACGCCCACCTCCACCGTGTCGTCCTGACGGATCAGTGCAGCCAGGCCGGGCCGCACCACGAAGGCGCGGATGCGCTCGCTCGTCCCGTTGTCGACCGCGACCCAGTTGATCTCGACCGACTCCGTGCCCCGCTGGCGCGGCCACGTCCGCCGGCGCACCACGGTGCCCCGCACGACGTCCTCGCGGCCAGCGTCGAGCAGGCCCCGAACCAACCGGATGAGGCCCCGAGTGAGGGCGTTGATCGTGATGGCCACCAGCACCACGACGATGGCCCAGGTGACCCCGACGGCGATGCGGTGCGCCATGTCGGCGTCGTAGAGGCGCACACTCGGGTCGTCGACCTGGCCGATGGAACGGGCCGCGTCCTCGAGCTGCGGGCGGAGGTCGGAGCCCCACCGGAGCCACACGAAAATCGGGATCGCGAGCGTCGCCATCCACAGCAGACCGTTGACCATGGCGCGGCCCGGCCCCTGGCCCCACCCGATCCGCCGGGTCGGGTACCGCACCTCGACCTGGCGCCACCGGCCGCCGTGTCGGCTCCACGCCATCCGGTCGTCCTCGGCCGACAACGGCAGGCGGGCAACGGTGCGTTCGGCGGCATCCATGGCGGCGGCGTAGGCGAGGTGACGCTCGTACAGGACCACGGCCGCCGGCGTCAGCTCGTCGTAGCGGCCGTGGGTGTACGAGCGCCGCACACCGAGCCAGTGCGATGCGGCGGCCAGCCCGGCGTCGGTGTCGCGCTGGCGCTCGCGGTCGAAACGCTTGGCGACCACGGCACACAGCACGACCACGGCGACCGCGGCCAGCACCGCCAACCAGCTCGGCCCCTCGTCGGGCGCGGCATCACGGGCCGCGGCGACGTCGAGTCCCAGCCACAGGAAGAGCACGACGAGCCCGGCCGCGAACGTCGCCGTCACCCACGCCGGAAAGCGCAGCCGGGAGACGCCGCGGCGTCGAGCGTCCTGCTCGACCGAGAGGCGGAAGCGCCGCCACCACCGGTCCGAGACGGCAGCGGGTCCGGTGGTGAGGGCGTTGGCCGGCACCACACCGTCGACGCAGGTGCGCCGCAGGTGGTCGAGCACCTGTCGTTCGTAGGGCTGGAGCTCCCGGGCGTCGCGGCCGACGCGGCGCAGCTCGACGACGTCCTGCTCCGGCGAGACCTGCACGATGTCGACGTAGCCGCGATCAGCGAGGTCGAGCAGGGTCGCCGCCGCCGCCGACGCGGTGACCTTCCACTGGTGGGTGATCAGGTTGACCACGGCCGGCGACTCGTCCCGGAGTTCGCTCGTGGCCGGCCCCTCGTCGGGACGGCGCGGGTGGAACAGGACGTGCAGGGCCGCGCCGACTCCGAGCCAGACGAGCGCGGCCACCGTCAGCACGACGAAGGCGGACGTCGACCCGCTCATGTACGACTTCGACCCTCAGCAGGCACAGGGGTTACCCCGGCACTTGGGGCAGCCGTCGGCGTACCGCGCCACGGCCTGGTCCAGATCGATGCCGAGTTGGTTGGCGAGCGACGCCAGCCACGCCAGCACGTCGCTGATCTCGTGGGCTTGGTCGTCGGGTGTGCCCTTGCGGACGGCGCGGGCCAGCTCCCCCATCTCTTCGGCGAGCCACGCGACCGTGGCCGTAACACCCCGGGCGCGATCGCGGTCGCCGTAGATGTCCCGCATCCGCTCCTGCAGTGCGCCGAGCTCCACCAATCTGGAACGGTAGAGCCTGGAGCCCTCCGGGACGTGCCGCGTCAGCAGCAACCTCAGCCGGCGGCGAGCACGGTGGCCAGACCGCTACGGGCCGTCGCCTCGGCCGCGGGGAGGGCGAGCTCCTGGGCGAGCTCGACCGCGGCGCGGTAGTACGACTCGGCGCGGTCGCGGTGGCCCTGGAGTCGGGCCAGCTCGCCCAGGCGGGTGTCCATCGTGCACTGCCATCCGCGCATGCCGAAGCGGGCGCTGACCGTGCGGCCTTCGAGGGCGGCCGCTTCGGCGTCGGTCCATCGGCCGGCGCCCTCGAGCATCTGGGCCATGGCGTC
>DASXAI010000456.1:0-6084 GCA_036406775.1 Acidimicrobiales bacterium | reverse complement strand
CGCGGCGCGAACACAGCGGACATCGAGTGGGCAGGAGCATGGGCCCGTTCTACGCCGGGGGTGCGACAGAGTTTCCGGCCGGCCGCCGGACCGGGCAGCGCGTCGGCTGATGATGCGAAATCCGCTCGTTCAGCCGACGCGTACCGAGCGAGTCGGCTTCTAGCCGGGCGGGGCGGCCCGGCCGGCGGCGACGATGCCCTGGAGCCGGCTCTCGATGGCGATCATGAGGTCCGGGTGGGTGAACACCCAGAAGCGGTCGTGGCGAACGGCGTCGACGACGGCGTCGGCCACCACTGCCGGGTCGATGGCGGCGGCGTCGATCATCGCCCTCGCCTCGTCGGAGAACAACGGACGCTCCGGTGCCGGGGCCAGTCCCGCCGGGCGGTTCCGCTCGCTCGTGTAGATGTTGGTGCGGACGAACCCCGGGCACAGCACCGAGACGTGAACCGGCGCACCGTCCTGCTCGAGTTCGGCCGCCAGCGCCTCACTCAACGCCACGACGGCGTACTTGCTCGTGGCGTACGGCCCGAGGCCCGCCGGGGCCATGTGGCCGGCGACCGAGGCGGTGTTGACGATGTGCCCGCCGTCCGGGTTGGCGAGCAGGAGGGGCAGGAACGCGTGCACGCCGTGCACGACGCCCCACAGGTTGACGCCGAGCACCCAGTTCCAGTCGTCGAGCGAGCATTCGCGGATGCGCCCGCGCCCACCGACGCCGGCGTTGTTGGCGATCAGATGGACGGCACCGAACCGGGCCACCACCTCGTCGGCCAGCGCCTGCACGCTGGCGGCATCGCTGACGTCGGTGACGACGCCCACAATGCCGAGATCCGCGGCCGCCGCGTCGAGCGCGGGCTTCTCGATGTCGGCGATCACCACCTGCATGCCTTCGGCGGCGAACCGCTCCGCCATCGCCCGTCCGATGCCCGACGCCCCGCCGGTGACGACGGCGACCTTTCCCCCGAGGTCGTCCATCTCAATACCGGTAGTGATCGGACTTGAACGGCCCGCCGGGTGCCACGCCGAGGTACTCGGCCTGCTCGTCGGTGAGCTTGGTGAGCTTCACGCCGAGGGCGTCGAGGTGCAGCGCCGCCACCTTCTCGTCGAGCTTCTTCGGCAGGATGAAGACGCCCACCGGGTACTGGTCGCGGTGGTTGAACAGCTCCACCTGGGCCAGCACCTGGTTCGAGAACGAGCAGCTCATCACGAAGCTCGGATGGCCGGTGGCGCACCCGAGGTTCACGAGCCGGCCCTCGGCCAGCACGATGATGCCGTGGCCGTCGGGGAAGGTCCACAGGTCGACCTGCGGCTTGATGGTGAGCTTCTCGATGCCCGGGTAGCGCGCCAAGCCGGCCATGTCGATCTCGTTGTCGAAGTGGCCGATGTTGCACACGATGGCGTTGTGCTTCATCTGCGCCATGTGATCGACGGTGATGATCGACGCGTTGCCCGTCGCCGTGACGAAGATGTCGGCCAGGCCCACGACGTCGTCGATGGTGCTCACCTGGTAGCCCTCCATGGCGGCCTGGAGCGCGTTGATGGGGTCGATCTCGGTGACGATGACGCGGGCGCCCTGGCCCCGCAGGCTCTGGGCGCAGCCCTTGCCCACGTCGCCGTAGCCCATCACGAGCGCCGTCTTGCCGCCGATCATCACGTCGGTGGCGCGGTTGATGCCGTCGATCAGTGAGTGCCGACAGCCGTAGAAGTTGTCGAACTTCGACTTGGTGACCGAGTCGTTCACGTTGATGGCGGGGAACAGCAGCTCGCCGCGTTCCATCATCTGGTAGAGCCGATGCACGCCGGTGGTGGTCTCCTCGGTGACGCCCCGGATGGACGCCGCCATCCGGCTCCACTTCGTCGGATCCTCCCGCAGCGTCTTCTGCAGCAGCCCGAGCACGATGGCGAACTCGGGATTGGACGCCGAGCCGGGATCGGGCACGGCGCCTTCCTTCTCGTACTCGGCGCCCTTGTGCACGAGCAGGGTGGCGTCGCCGCCGTCGTCGAGGATCATGTTCGGCCCGTCGTCACGCCCCGGCCAGGTGAGCGCCTGCTCCGTGCACCACCAGTACTCCTCGAGCGTCTCGCCCTTCCACGCGAACACCGGGATGCCCTTCGGGTCGTCAGGCGTGCCCTCCGGTCCGACAGCGACGGCGGCGGCGGCGTGGTCCTGGGTCGAGAAGATGTTGCAACTCGCCCACCGCACCTCGGCGCCCAGCTCCGTCAGCGTCTCGATGAGCACGGCCGTCTGGATCGTCATGTGCAGCGAGCCCGAGATGCGTGCCCCGGCCAGGGGCTTCAGCGGGCCGAGCTCGCGGCGCAGCGCCCGCAGACCCGGCATCTCGTGCTCGGCGAGGTGGATCTCACGGCGCCCGAACGGCGCCAGGGACAAGTCGGCGACGCGGAAGTCACGGCGCGCCTGGGGAGCGGCTTCAGTGGCGGTCACGGCCGGTCAGTGTAGGCGGGGACCCCTCCCAGTCGTTCTGGTGCGCGATATGCGACGTATACGTCGCGAAACCGCGTCAGTTCGCACAAGGCAGCCACTCGCCCGGCCGGCTCTGCCGGCGGGCCGCTGCGGGACGGATTGTCCGAGCGGAGCGAGTAGCGAGCGCAGCGAGCGAATTGACTCAGTTCGCCAGAACGACGGCCGACACGTCGCCGAGGTAGTGGGTGAAGCCGTTGAAGTTGTAGACGCCGATGCGGCCGTCGGACGACAGCGGGACGACGGACAGGTTCGGCATGTTCTCGTTCTCGCCGAAGTTCAGGTTCGACGCCAGCGGGAGGCCGGGGGCGTCGTCGGGGAACACGGTCATGTAGTCGAGCCGGTTGGCGGTGGAGTACGGGAAGCCGAGCTCGGTGGCGGTGACGTTCATCACCAGCCCGGCCACGTTGCCCACGCCGGCGCCGCCGCTGTCGCGCAGCGAGCCCACGAACGGCGTGAAGTCCCACGTGTCCTGCTGACCGGGTCCGAGCTTGACGCCGTCACCCCCGCCCGCGGCCCGGGTCTCGATGGCGCGGAACGGCGCCACGAGGGGCACGACCCGCCCGGCCCGGCTCTCGTCGGAGCTGCCCGCCGTCTCGTAGTACCCGACGACGTCGGCGATCAACTGCATCGGCCCGAAGAGGTTGAAGAAGTGCGCGAAGCCGTCGGCGCTCAGCGGCACCATCGCCAGGTTGGCCTTGTTCTGACCCGGCAGCAGGTTGAGGCTCGACGTCCCGCCGGGCGCGCCGCTACCCGTCGGAGTGGCCTGCACGAAGGTGCTGCGGGCAGCCTCCGTGCCGGTGAGGTTCACGATCACGGCCGTGACCGACCCGCTGTCGGGGACGCCGCCGACGCCCCGCAGCTTGATGTCGAAGGCGGCGTTGTTGCCGAGCGGGCCCTGCACACCACCGGTGCCGTTGCGCGTGTCGAGGACACGCGCCGGTGACAGCGGCCGCAACCGGGCGCCGTGCGTCGTGACGGCGGACGTGGCGTAGTAGCCGACGACGTCGACGATGACAGCGGTGCTGGCGTTGGGAACAGGCGGCCCGGGAGTCACGGTGACGGCGCCGTTGCCCCCGACGCCGACGACGACGAAGTTGGCCACTGGATTGCCGGGCGTGAAGTTGACGTTCGAAGCGACAGGGACGCCGGCGCCCGACGGCGAGACCGTGAGGAAGCCCGGCTGCGTCGGCGCGTCCACGGTGACATTGAGCGCCACGGCGAGCACGCCCGTGGCGGGCACGCCGGCCACGTTGGTGACGGCCACGTCGGCGCTCTGCCCGAACGGGAGCGCCACGTTGCGACCGCCGGTGCCGTTGCGCGTGTCGAACACCCGGGTGGGAGTGACGGGGAAGAACTCGCCACCGGCACAGAGCGTGCACGCCTGCGCGGACACCTGGGCGTGCGCGGTCCCGGCCACGCCCACGGTGGCCACCACGATCGCCAGTGCCAACGCCGTGCTCGCGGCGCGCCGGAGGCGGCCGCGCACTGGATGCTCCATCCGAGCCCTCTCCCTAGGTCAAGCACCCGCTCGTCACGAGACCGTAGCACTCGGTTCCGGGCCGAGGGGCTACGGGACGCGCGCGAGTCCCGACTTTATGTAGTCGAGGGCGGCCACCGGCCCGGGGTCGATGCCGGCCTGCGCCGCCATGTGCAGGGTCGTGAAATCGCCGGTGAGCACGAGGTCGAAGAGCTGGGCCAATGGCCCGTCACCGCCGGCCCGTACGTCGTGGACCGAGCCGACGACTTCGTCGAGCAGGTCGTCGACGAGCTCGAACCGGCGGCCGATCTGCGGGTGTTCGTAGTCGTGGCGGAGCTGGATCAGCGTCAGCACCTGGCGGGTCACGTCGCCGTGCTGGCCCCATCCCGCGGTTTCGTTGTGGCACAGCTCGGGCAGGCGGTTGGCGAACGCCGGCGCCTTGGCGTTCTCGTTGACCTGGCCCTTCCAGCGGGAGGCGGCCACGGCGCCGATGGGGCCGCCTCCGTACACGAGCGGGATGGTGCGACCGATTCGCCGCGCCAGCACCTCGGCCGCCGAATCCGGCTGCACCAGTTCGTCGCGGCGCCGCCGCAGTTGCTCGACGGCGTCGGCCACGGCCTGGCGGGCGCCCGGGTACAGCCCGATGTCCTCGAGCATCACGAGCAGCGGCACCGCCAGCGCGCCGATGGCCGTGCGCGGCATCACGATGCCGGCCGGCACGGCCACGTGGGGCACGCCCCACTCGGCGGCCAAGCCGGCGAGCTGCCCACCCTGGCACACCACGGCGAGCCGGGCCCCGGCGTGCGCCGCCTCGGTGGCGGCCTCGCACGTCTCCTCGGTGTCGCCGGAGCACGACACGGCGAACACCAAGGTGCGGCTGCCGACGAAGCCAGGGAGCTCGTAGTCCTTCACGGCCACGATCGGGACGGGGCACGTGGGCGCGGCCACCGCGGCCAGCACGTCGCCCGAGATGCCGCTGCCGCCCATGCCCAGCACGATGACGTGGTCGACGTCGTCGTGGTTGGGCAGGCCCGAGACGCCGCCTTCGAGGGCGTCCAGCGCGTCGGCCACTTGTTCGGGCAGGCCGGCGACGGCACCGAACTGGTCGAGGGTGTCGACGGCACCCGCCGGCGCGCCCGTCACGTCACTCCTCGAAGGTCGGACGGATGCCCTCGGCCTCGGCCTTGGCCATCAGACGGGCGTGCTCGTCCGCCGAGACGGTCTCGGCCTCGTCGATCAGCATGACCGGGATGCCCTCGCGGATGTGATAGCGGCGGGTGAGACGCGGGTTGTAGAGCGTGTCCTCGTCGGCGAAGTACAGGAGTGGACCCTTGTCCTCGGGGCAGGCGAGGATTTCCAGCAGTTGCGGATCGAGCGTCACGGCGTCTCCTCTCACTCGGCGATCAGCGCCAGGACCTCGGCCACCCGCTCGTCGCACTCCTCTCGCGTCGGCGCCTCGAGGTTGAGACGCAGCAACGGCTCGGTGTTCGACGGCCGCACGTTGAACCACCACGCGCCGCTGTCGACGGTGAGCCCGTCGAGGCGGTCTTGCGGCCGGTCGGCGTAGGCGGCCGCGACCCGCTCGATCACGGCCGGCGGATCGGCGACCTCGGTGTTGATCTCGCCCGACGCGGCGTAGCGCTCGAACGGCTGGCGGAGCTCGGACAGCGGCACGCCGGCCTGCGACAGCTGTTCGAGCAGGACCATCGTGGCGATGATGCCGGAGTCGGCGCGGTAGTTGTCGCGGAAGTAGTAGTGGGCCGAATGCTCACCGCCGAAGGCGGCGCCGGTCTCGGCCATCAGCTGCTTGATGAACGAGTGGCCCACCTTCGTTCGGATCGGGATGCCGCCCCGCTCTCGGACGACCTCGGGCACCGCCCGCGAGCAGATGAGGTTGTGCAGGATCGTGGCCCCCGGCTCGCGGGCGAGGATGCCGGCGGCGAGAATCGCAGTGGTGGTCGAGCCGGACAGGCCGCGGCCCTTCTCGTCGACGAAGAACACCCGATCGGCGTCGCCGTCGAACGCGAGCCCGACGTCGGCGCCGGACGCGCTGACGCGAGCCTGGAGGTCGCGCTGATTGGCGGGCTGGATGGGGTCCGCCGGGTGGTTCGGGAACGTACCGTCGAGC
>DASXAI010000455.1:0-4508 GCA_036406775.1 Acidimicrobiales bacterium | reverse complement strand
AGAAATACGAGGCCTGGCCCTTGTAGGCGCAGGCGGTGTGGGTGTCGGAGGGCCGGAGGTCGGCCGTCACATCCTCGGGGGCGAGGTAATAGCGGACCGGCAGCGGCGGCTCGAACAGAAGGAACGGGGTCCAGCTCTCGGCCACCGTTGCACCGTCGATCGCCACGACCACGTGCCGGGAGCTGTGGAGGACGTCGACGCGGTGGAAGGGATCGCGGGGATGGGACACGACGCGCTCGTCCTCGTCGTACCACTCGTCGAAGCCGTCGAAGTCGACGAGCACCATGCCGGCCAGCGCCGAGTCGGCCGGGCGGAACGCGGCGACAGTCCGGTGGGCACCGGGCACACGGATCGTGACGGGCTCGCCGTCGACGGTGTGCACGGTGAACGGGATGCTCGGGTCGTACACCGGACGGCCGAGGAGTTGAGGTGCGCGCACGGCATTCGCCGCGTCGGATGAGACGGGGTCGTCCGGGACGACGTCGGCGGCCACGTCGGTGACGGGCACGGCGTAGGTCGGCACGACCCGCTTCGGCTCCCACACGAGCAGCGCCTGGCGGCTGTCGATCACGGTGCGGTCGCCGAGCACGGCCCGCACCCGCTTGTCGGTCGGCTCGTAGCGCAGGACGTCGAGGTGACCCATCATGACGTCGCGCATGCGCACGCTCACCGACGCATCGTAGGCACTCCGACTCGTGCTCAGACGCGGCGACCCCCGGCGCTGGCCGACTCGTCGCGCAGGAGCTGCGCCACCGAGCGCATGAGCATGACCGAGCCGATGATCAGGCCGAAGAAGCCGAGGATCAGAAGGGTGTCTCGGGCACCCTCCACGGCCTCGCCCACGGCCCCGGCCGCCACCAGCAGCACGGCCGAGCTGAGCAGACCGAACATCCCGATGGCAGCGAAGAGCACACGGTCGATCCACGCGCCCACCACGGCGCGGTCGGCGCCGGCGTAGCGCTCGAGCCGCAGGCGCAGGCGGCCCGTGCGGAGCTGGGCGGCGATGCTCTCGACGTGGCTCGGCATCGCGCGCAGCGACGGCAGAGCGCGCAGGAACTCCTTCTGGAGCTGCGCCTGCACGGCGTCCTGCTGCTGCTCGGCGAACGCCGGCAGGAGGGCGTTGACCTCGGTGGCGATGTTGAAGCCGGGGTCGATCGTGCGCAACGTCCCTTCGAGTGTCAGGAGGGCCCTCGAGAGCACGGTCATCGACGTCGGCACCTCCAGGCCGTGGCGGCCCATGATGTCGAGGATCATCGTCATCGCCTTCGGGTCGAAGCTCGCGCTCGTCATGCCTTCGGTGAGCACGAGCCCGATGTCGGCCTCGAGGGCCCGGCTGTCGCCCGTGTCGTCGCCGCCGGCCATGCGACGGGTCGCTCGCGCCAAGATGACGGGGTCGTTCATCTGGAAGCCGATCGCCATCTCCTGCAGTGTCTCGAGGAGCATGGGATCGAGACGTCCGACAGCCCCGAAGTCGAGGAACCACAGGACGCCCGAGCGGTCGACGAAGATGTTCCCCGGGTGCGGGTCGGCGTGGTACATGCCGTCCCGCAGGATCTGGTCGAGGAACGACTCCAGGAGCCGGTTGGCGAGTGTCGGCGCCGGCACGGGTGATGCCGCCACGGCGTCCCGCTTGGCCACCGACACGCCGTCGATCTCCTCCATCACGAGCACGCGGCGCGTCGACAGCTCCTGATAAACGCGCGGCGCGGCCACGCCGTCTTCGTCCTCGAGGTGCTCGATGAAGGCGACCCCGGCGGCGGCTTCGGCGCCGTAGTCGAGCTCCCGCTGCAACGAGGCGATCAGCTCGTTCGCCAGTCGCTTCACGCCGATCTGGCGCGCTCCGTCGACACGCCGTTCGACCACGCCGGCCACCAGACGGAGCACCGCCGCGTCGCGGTAGACGACGTCCTCGATGCCGGGTCGCTGGACCTTGACCACCACCTTCTCGCCGTTCTTCAGCACGGCGCGATGGGTCTGGCCGATCGACGCCGCCGCCAGCGGCTCGAAGTCGAATGAGGCGAATTCCTCCTCCACCGTCGCGCCCAGTTCGGCCTCGAGGACGCCCCGCACCGCGTCGGCCGACACCGGACGGGCCGACGACTGGAGCTGCGCCAGCTCGGTCGTGAGCGCCTCGGGCAGCAGGTCGCTGCGAGTGGACGCGATCTGCCCGAACTTGACGAACATGCCGCCGCAGTCCTCGAGCATGAGCCGCAGACGGCGGGCGAACTCGGGCGTGGCCAGCTTGGCCGTCGAGGTGTACCGCAGGTCGGTGACGCCGCGCTTGCGAGCGTAACGGAGGATCTCGCGGGACCGGCTGAGCGGAGCGAGCCGGCGCCTCAGGGTGGCGATCGGGTGCAGGATCGGCCCGAACCGGCGCCGCCGCGCCACCCTGGGCTTCAGGATGATCTCGAGCGTCAGGCTCACGAACATCGAGACCAGGACACCGAAGAAGAACGACAGGGCGAGGATGTGGTTCAGATCGCCGGTGGACCGCACGTTGGCGTCCTGGGCGACGGCGGCGATGAGGACGCCGAAGATCCAGCCGCACAGCCCCGCGATCACGGATCGCCCCCATCCCCGTTTGATGCCGAGGATGCGGCTGCTGAACCAGCCGGCGATGATGATGAACGGAACGCCGTAGAGCAGGAGCCCCCAGACGTCGAGATTGACCTCGGCTGCGTACACCATCTGCCGCTCCTCGCCCTCGGGGCTCGCCCCTTTCCTAGTTCACAGGGAGTCTGCGGGATTTCTTGGCACCCGTTCAGGCGGTTGTGACAGCCCGGGCCGACCCTTGCCGTGTCGCCCGGACGGACGACACGAGCGGAAAGGAACGACATGAACCGACGGCTCAAACAGGTGCTCGCGGGTGGGGTGGTCGCCGCCGGCCTCCTCGGAGGCGGCGCGGCGGTGGCGTGGGCCCAGACGTCGCCCACGACGCAGCCGCCCGCCTCCACACCGGGCTCGGGGACGGGAGGCAGCACGTCGCCTGGCGGCGGCAGCTCCGCCAACTGCCCCAACATGTAGTTCGCCCACTCGGCAGGCATCCGTCGGGGCCGGCTCCTCGCAGGGGCCGGCCCTCGGCGCGTCTGTCAGGCGCTGATCTCGTACACGATGCCGGTCTGCCAGTCACCGATCAGGACGGCGCCGGTCGGCGTGGTCAGGACCGGCTCGGGATTCTCCAGGCCGGTGACGAACGGCGTCACGCCGGCGGCGCGTCCGCCGTCGGCGGAGAGGGCGACGCGGACGACCTCGCCCTTGGTCCACTCGGCCACGAGGGCAGCCGTGCCCACCGCCGGCCCGAGCTGGCCGGCGACGACGGCGACGCCGCTGACGGCGGCGTGCGGGTCGAGCACGGCCAGCGGTGACGGCGCCGACGCACACGCGGCGTCCGCATCGGCCTGGCCGTAACAGTCGGGGAAGCCCCAGTCCTGACCCGATCGCACGACACCGAGCCAGTCGCCCGGTGTGGCGGCGCCGAGATCGTCGCGCTGGTCCATGGTGACCAGGAGGGCGCCCGTCGACGGGAACAGCGCCAGCCCCACCGGCGCCCGGATGCCGCTCGCTTCGACCTGCAGGTCGCGGCCGTCGGGTTGGAATGTCACGACCGAGGCCGAATAGGGCAGCGTCGGCGTGCAGTGATCGCACGGGGCCGAGATGCCCATCGCGATGCGCCCGTCGGCGAGGAGGGCCAAGCCGTTCACCTCTCCGGTGCCGGCAGCCAGGGTCACGATCGTCCGGCTCGACGCGAACCGGGCGCCGTCGAATCCGGACTCCACGTCGACGCGGCCGGCCGACGCCACGTACAGCGAGTCGCCCAGCCACAACAGGCCGAGCGGTGTATGCACATCGGAGATCACCTGCACTGGCGCCGCGCCCGGCGTGGCGACGAGATAGACGCCGTCGGTGCCGTCGTCGGTCGCGGCGGCGGTGGCAACCCAGAGCCGACCCTGGTCGTCGTACGCGAAGCCCGAGGCGTGGGTGAGGCCCCGGGCGTACACGGTGGCGTGGAGGCCGCTCGGGCCCTGCACGCCGGCGCCGATCGACGTGAGCCCGCCGCCGCCGGCGTCGCTCCCGCAGGCGGCGGCCACCAGGCCGGCCGCGACCGCGACCGCGACCCATCGCATTCGGCGCGTGACGGCGCCCCGGGACCACATGGGTGCACCGTCGCCCGCCCGGCTCCGACCGGCCTGGGATGCAGATGTGGGCGGCCTGGGAGCCGGCCCGCCCTACGGCGCGCCGGGAAGGACGAGCTCGAAGGCGGTCGGCCGCCGGCGGGCGAGGAGGAGGCGGAGCCCTTCGGCCTCGGCCAGGGAGCGGGCGAGGGCCAGGCCGATGCCGTGGTGGCGGCCGTCGGCGGCGCGAGGGGCGAAGAGCGTGCCATCGGGCAACGTGACCTCACCCTCGTCGCCGACGATCAGCACGACGCCGTCTCGGGGCGCCGGTCCGCCCGAGATCGTGACGACGCCGGCGCCGTGCTGCAGGGCGTTGTCGAGCAGCACGTCGAGCAC
>DASXAI010000454.1:0-2020 GCA_036406775.1 Acidimicrobiales bacterium | reverse complement strand
TACCGCCAGCGCTGCTCGTGGACCGGGTAGCCGAGTCGGCCTAGTCGCCCGACGCAGTACGCATCCCACGCCGCCATCTGTGGGAACGTCAGGTCGTCGTCGGCGGGGGCGTCGGCGAACGAGCCGTCGTTGCGGTCGCGGACGCGCAGAAGCGGCCGCCCGGCGTTGGTGACGATGTGCACCGACGACTGGTGGCGCGGCTGGCGGGGGTCCTCGAAAGCACCGCTGCCGGCGGCCAGCACGATCGGATCGCCGTCCTGGATGGTGATGCGCACGATGGGTGTCGTCTCGTCGACCTCGACGCGCAACGCCCGATCGACCAAGCCCACGCGGTCCATGAGGTCGGACAGCGTCGCCTTCAGCGTGGGCGCGTCGAACAGGACGAGCGTGAACTCCTCCGGGCTGACGGTGACGGTCACGACGACGGCTCAGCTCGCGGCCTGGGCCCGCAACTGGTCGCGTCGCGCCTTGGCTTCGTCGAGCGCTGCCTGCGACACCGCCGCCACGTCGTCGATCTCCGTCGTCGTGAACCCGGCCATCTCCCGGAACCGGCGGGCGAGGCCGACGATCGACTGGTCCGAGTCGGAGCGCAGACCGCCGTAGGAGAACAGCTTGTCGACGACGGACTGGAACTCCAGCGCCTGCTTCCGGCGTTCGGCGTCGTGCTCGGTGAGGCGGCGCAGCCAGTCGGAGCCCATCTTCACGTGGGTCACCTCGTCGGCCAGCATCCAGTCCTCGCAGAACTCGAGGAAGGGATCGCCGACCATGTCGCCGAACTCCTTCATCGTGGTGAAGACGTCGATGGCGAGCCCTTCAAGAGCGCGGTTGACGCCGGCCAGCCGCAATACCGGATCGGGGCTGCAGGCCGCCTCGAACAGCACGGTGTTCTCGGCGTACTGCCCGATCTCCGTGCCCATCCACTCGGCCAGCTTCACGGAGATCTCGACGTGGCGCGCCTCGTCCCAGCACTGGCGGGCCATGTCGAGCTTCAGGGCGAACGGTGCCCGGTCGGAACCGGCGTCGCCCACCGGGAAGTCCCAGCACGTGCGGCCGGCGCCCTCGAGGGCCTGGATCTCGCCGACGAAGATGCCGTGCATGAGCGAGCGCGCCGCGTCGGGCGCGTCGCGCCGTTGCGGCGTCAGGCGGCTCACGGACCGCCGGCGCTGGTCGGCATTCGGAGCGCCGCGTCCCCCGCGGGCGTCGTTCATGCGGTCGCGCATCGTGATCTTGTGGAAGCGCTCGTCGCGGGCGAGCTCCTCGACGGGGAAGAACTGTCGCATCAGCCCACCGCCCCTGTGGCGTCGCCGATGGAGCCCGGGCCGGCGATGCCGCCCGCCGCAACGATGAGCGACTCGAGCCGGGCCTGGTGGCGCGCCGCCCGTTCGACCTCTTCGGGCGTCTCGATCAGTGACTGGATGAGCATCTCGCCGTCTCGCCAGTCGTCGAGCTCGTCCTGCAGCACGAACTTCAGCGAGCGGATGGTGGGCGCGTCGGTGATGGTGGACGTGTTGTTGAGGTGGTACGTGTACGCCGCGATCTTGTGCGGGATGAGGACGCGGTAGACGCCGACGAGCTTCTCGATGGTGAGCTCGGGCGCCTCGGGCTCGGTCATGGCGTCCACGAAGGCGACCACCTCGTCGTTGGCCGGCTTCGTGAGCCGCTCGGGGTTCATCTCGCGCAGCTCGGGCAGCCGCTTGTGCCACAGCTCGGCGTGCCACGCGTGGTGGTAACAGTGCGTACCCAACCGCATCTTGACGTCGAGCTCCGGCACCGTGGCCACCCACCCGCCGAGCGCCTCGAACAGGCGCATCTCGATCCACTTGTAGTTGCCGACGCGTCGCGCCGACTCCTCCACGTCGAAGGAGCCCGGGAGCTCGCGCCGGTCCCACGGGGCGAAAGGCGCTCGTGGCTTGGTGGCCTCCGTCATCGATACCCCCGTGTGGCGAACCGGCTCTGGCGAGGAATTTACCGGCCGACTTGACCGGTGGGTCAAGAGGCGTCTGTCACGCCGGTGGAGGGG
>DASXAI010000453.1:0-9088 GCA_036406775.1 Acidimicrobiales bacterium | reverse complement strand
CAGGGTGGCGCCTCTCCTGACGGGTTGACGGGGGGTTCGGACACCGGCGCGCGGAGAACCGAGTCGCCGGCAGGGCCGACGGACAATGCTATCGCCCCGCCGCCCAAACGGAAAGCGCGCCGCGACGCCAGTTTCCGCAGGCCGCACGGCCCGTCGGCCGGCGCCGACAGCCCCCGCCGAACGCTCGATGGCCGCCGCGCCATCACGCTCCGTCTCGCCGCCAGCACGCAGCGCCCCCGGATGTACTTGCGCTCTACAAGCAGGCACCGGATGGCCCGGATCGCGGGCAATCACGTGCCTCGTGCCGATCCGGACGTCCGGCACCCCCAACCCGCTTGTATTGTGCAACTAGTCGGCGAAGTGGCGCGGAAACAGCGCGTTTGGCCGACAGCAACCGGACGAGTCGGCGGGCGTGGGGCCGTGGGCCAGGTGGACGCCGGCACTCCCGAGCCCAGTGCGCGGGACGGCCGCGTCAGACGTTGACGCGCACGGGCGGGTTGGGCTCGCTGAAGCGGGCCGTGACCTCGTCGTCGGGCATGCCCATGAGGGCCTCGTACACCTCCGGCGGGTACTGCATGTGGGGCCGAGCCGGGTCGATCGGCGGCTGCGCCACGGCGCCGCCCCGGTCGGCATAGGCAACCGGCCGGGTGTAGCGGGCGAGGTCGTCGGCGTCGATCCCGGCCAGCTCACACACCTCCGGGTCGATCCACGCCCGCTCGTCGATGCCGACCTCGCTGGTGGCGATCTCGAGGTTCAGGCCCTCGGGCCCGGCGAAGTAGATCGACGTGCACATCCCATGGTCGAGCGGCCCCATCACGTTGATGCCCCGGTCGCGGATCCGGTCCCGCAGCGCCAGCAGCTCGGCCTCGGAGTCGACGTTGAAGGCGACGTGCTGCATCGTGCCGGGCGCCGCCGGCGAGCCCGGGTTGGCGGCGTGGCTGACGCCCAACTGCGGCTCGATGTCCTTGATCTGCTCGTTCTGCACGAACGCGACATAGCTGTGGTCGTTCAGCCGGACGAACCCGTGGAAGGTCCCGTCGACCCCGTGCATCCAGTACAGCGCCTTCAGCTCGGCGCCCAGCACGTCGGTGAAGAACTCGATCTGCGCCTTGATGTCACCCGTGCACACGGCCAGGTGATGGACCCCGTTCCCCAATCCCATGGCGTGAGACTACGGCAGCGTCAGGATCTCCGGTCCGGCCTCGGTGACGGCGATCGTGTGCTCCACGTGGGCCGCCCACGCCCCGTTCTCGGTCACGACGCTCCAGCCGTCGTCGTAGGTGCTGACGTCATGACCCCGCTCCACCACCATCGGCTCGACGGCCAGCACCACGCCGGGCGCCAGGCGGGGCCCGCGCCCGGGCCGGCCGAAGTTCGGCACGTCGGGCCACTCGTGCATGGCTCGTCCGATCCCGTGCCCGCAGTAGTCGCGGATGTAGTCGAACCCGCCCGCCATCACGACGTCCTCCACCGCGGAACCGATGTCGCCCACGCGGTTGCCCGGCATCATCACGGCGATGGCGGCGGCGAGGGCCTCCTCGGCCACCTCGATCAGGCGGGCCGCCGACGGCGTGATCGAGCCGACGCCGGCGGTGAACGCGGCGTCGCCGTGCCAGCCGTCGACGACGGCACCGCAGTCGATCGACACGATGTCGCCCTCGTCCAGCGTCTCGGCCGGGCCATCACCGGGGATGCCGTGCACCACCACCTCGTTGATCGAGGCGCAGATCACGGCCGGGTAGCCGTGGTAGCCGAGGAAGTTCGACTCGGCGCCCCGCCGGTCGAGCACGGCCCGGCCGATGCGATCGAGCGCACCCGTCGTCACGCCGGGCCGGATGGCCTCCCGGATGCACGTATGCATCTCGGCCACCACTCGGCCCGCCGCCCGCAAGGCCTGGAGCTCCGCCGGCGACCGGCGCGGGATCAGGCCCCTCACGGCGTCGTCACCTGCCGTCGCGTCTCGATCACGGTGATCAGCCGCGTCGTGACGTCGTCGGGCGTGCCCACGCCGTCGACCACTGCCAGCGTCCCCTGGCGGTCGTAGTAGTCGATCAGCGGCTTGGTCTGTGTCTCGTACAGGTCGAGACGCCGGTTGATGGCCTCCACGGTGTCGTCCGTGCGCAGCACCACGTCGCCGCCGCACACGTCGCAGAACCACGGCGACTTCTCGAACCCGGTGGCCGTGTAGTTCGTGCCGCAGTCCTGGCACACGCGCCGCGCCGCCAGCCGCCGCAGTACGAGCTCGCGAGGCACCTCGAGGTCGATCACCATCTCCACCGGCCGCTCCAGCGTGATCTCGGCCAGCGCCTCCGCCTGCGGAACGGTGCGGGGAAAGCCGTCGAGCACGTGGCCGCGGCTCGAGGCGTCGGGCCGCTGCAGCCGCTCGGCGACGATCCCGATCATGATGTCGTCGGGCACCAGGCCGCCCTCGTCCATGATCTCTTTGGCCTTGAGCCCGAGGTCGGTGCCCTCGGCCACCGCCGCCCGCAGGATGTCGCCGGTGGAGATGTGCGGGACGACGTAGTGGCGCGAGAGCCGGGCGCACTGCGTCCCCTTCCCGGCCCCTTGGCGCCCGAGCAGAATCAGGCGGACGCCAGGGATCAAGCGGCCACCTCGGCGCCGCTCCCCCTCATTTCAGGAAGCCCTCGTAGTTCCGCAGCATCAGCTGGCTGTCGATCTGCTTCATCGTCTCCAAGGCGACGCCGACGGCGATGAGCACCGTGGTGCCGCCGAAGGGGAACTGCTGCACGTTGCCGATGGCGAGGACGATGCTCGGCAGGATGGCGATGGTGGCGATGAAGATGGCGCCGGGCAGCGTGATCCGGTTCAGGATCCGCTGGAGGTAGCGCTCCGTCTGCGGCCCGGGCCGAATCCCGGGAATGAAGCCGCCTTGCTTGCGGATCTGGTCGGCCTGTTTGACGGGGTCGAAGGCGATGGCGTTGTAGAAGTACGAGAACCCGATGATGAGGGTGGCGTAGAAGATGATGTGCAGCCAGTTCTGGCTGTCGAGGACGTACGTGTCGACGAAGCTCTGTAGCCAGTCCCAGTTGAAGATGTTGGTGAGCAGGGCCGGGAGCAGCAGGATCGAGCTGGCGAAGATGATCGGGATGACGCCGGCCTGGTTCACCTTCAACGGGATGTAGGTGCTCTGGCCGCCGTACTGGCGCCGTCCTACCACCCGTTTGGCGAACGAGACGGGTATTCGCCGCTGGCCCTGCTCCATGAACACGACGGCTACGAGGATGGCGATCGAGATCACGACCAGGATGGCGAAGACGACGAACTTCTTCTCCTTGAGGATGGCGTAGTACTGGAACGGCAGCGAGCTGACGACCGAGGCGAAGATCAGGATCGACATGCCGTTGCCGATGCCGCGCTGGGTGATGAGCTCGCCCATCCACATGAGCAGGCACGACCCCGCCGTCAGGGTGAACACGACGAGCAGGACTCGATCGAGCGGGAAGCCCGGCAGCAGGATGACGTCGGGCGCCCGCCGACCGCCCAGCAGAGCGGATCCGCCGCCCCGGCCGAACAGAAACGTCAAGGCCGTGGCCTGCAGCAGCGAGATGCCGATGGCGAGGTACCGGGTCCACTGGGTGATCTTGCGCTGGCCGACGGCACCGGCCTGCTGCCACTCCTCCAGCTTCGGGACCACCACGCCGAGGATCTGGATGATGATCGACGCCGTGATGTACGGCATGATCCCGAGGGCGAAGATGGCGAACTGACTGAGGGCGCCGCCCGAGAACAGGTTCAGGAAGCCCAGGGTGCCCTGCGTCTCGGCCGACTTCTGGAGTTGCTTCACGGCCTGGAAGTCGACGCCCGGGACGGGAATCGACGCGCCGAGCCGGTACAGCAGCACCATGAGCAAGGTGAACAGGATCTTGTTCCGAAGATCCGGCACCTTGAAGATGTTCTTCAGGCTGGAGAGCACGCAGGGCTCCTGGTCAGGACGGCGAGGCCGCCGATCAGCGGTTGGTGAACTGGTTGCCCTTCACCGGCGGTCGCCCGGTCCGGTACGGCAGGGGCAGTACCTCAACGGTACCCCCGGCGGCTGTGATGGCAGCTTCGGCCGCCTTGGAGAACCCGTGGGCCTGGACCCGCACGGCCCGGCTGATCTCGCCCCGTCCGAGCACCTTCACCAGGGCGCCCTTGTGGGCCAGCCCGTGCTCGTGCAGGGTGGCCGGCGTGACCTCGGCCAGGTCGTAGGTGGCGCTGACGGCCTCGATGGTGTCGAGGTTGACGGCCTGATACTCGATGCGGAACGGGTTGTTGAAGCCCTTGAGCTTCGGGACCCGCTGCTTCATCGGCATCTGGCCACCCTCGAAGCCGCGGGCGACGGTGTTGCGGGCCCGCTGGCCCTTGGTGCCGCGACCAGCGGTCTTCCCACCGTGGCCGCCGATGCCGCGCCCGACGCGCCGCTTGGCGCGGACGGATCCGGGGGCGGGCTTCAGCTCATCGACTCTCATGACTCGTCTCCGACGATCTCGACCGTGACCAGGTGCGGAACCTTGGCGATCATGCCGCGGATCTCCGGCCGGTCAGGCAGCGTGTTGGTCTGGCCGATGCCGCGCAGCCCCAGGGCCCGCAGCGTGCCGCGAGCCTTGGGCTTCACGAGCTCACCCGACCGGACCTGGGTGACCTTGAGGTCGGCCATCACCGGACCTCCTCGTACACCACCGGGCCGCGCTCGCTCTCCTTGTAGGCGGCCAGCAGGCCCTTGGGCGTGAACTCCTCGGCTGACAATCCCCGCCGCCGGGCGACCTCGTCGGGTCGCTGCAGCGACTGGAGGCCGGCGATGGTGGCCCGGGCCACGTTGATGGCGTTCGAGGAACCGAGCGACTTGGCCAGCACGTCGTGGATGCCCGCTTCCTCGAGGATGGCTCGGGCCGCGCCGCCGGCGATGACCCCGGTCCCGGGGGCAGCCGGCTTCAGCAG
This sequence comes from Acidimicrobiales bacterium, assembly GCA_036406775.1. Lineage (GTDB taxonomy): Bacteria > Actinomycetota > Acidimicrobiia > Acidimicrobiales > Ilumatobacteraceae > DASXAI01. Next base: position 4,150 of record DASXAI010000453.1, on the reverse strand, counting down.
CACCCGACCGGCACCCATCTGCCCGATGATCGGATGGACGATCGTGGACCCGGCGAGGGCCACGCTGAACAGGTTCTTCTTGGCCTCCTCGGTGCCCTTCTGGATGGCGAGGGGCACCTCCTTGGCCTTGCCGTAGCCCAGGCCGACCCGGCCGGCGCCGTCGCCGATCACCACGAGGGCGGTGAACGAGAAGCGACGGCCGCCCTTCACGACCTTGGCGACCCGGTTGATGGCGATGACCCGCGACTCGCGCAGCCCCGCCGACACGTCAGCAGCCATCAGAACTCCAGTCCTGCCTCGCGGGCGGCGTCGGCCGCCGCCTTGACCCGACCGTGGAACAGGAAGCCGCCCCGGTCGAAGACGACCTTGGTGACGCCAGCGGCCTTGGCCCGGTCGGCTAGCAGCGTGCCGATGCGCGTCGCAGCGTCGATGGACCCGGTGGACCCGGCCGATCGGACCTCGGACTCGACCGTGGAGGCGGCGGCCAGGGTGCGGCCGGCCTCGTCGTCGATGACCTGGAGCACGAGGTGACGGTTCGAGCGGAACACGGCCAAGCGCGGACGCTCGGGCGTCCCGGTGATCTTCTTGCGCACCCGATGGTGCCGGCGGCGCCTCGACTCGAGGCGCGCCTTGGCGACGTTGCTCACTTCTTCCCTGCCTTTCCGGCCTTGCGCAGGATGCGCTCGCCGGCGTAGCGGACGCCCTTGCCCTTGTACGGCTCGGGCTTGCGAATGGCCCGGATGTCGGCGGCCACCTGGCCGACGGCCTCCTTGTCGATGCCGCGCACGATGACCCGGGTCGGCGTGGGCACCTCGAAGGTGATGCCGTCGGGCGCCGTCACGGGGACGGGGTGGCTATAGCCGAGAGCGAGGCGCAGCACGCCCGGCCCCTGGGCCTCGGCCCGGTAGCCGACGCCCACGATCTCGAGCTCCTTCTGGAACCCGTCGGTGACGCCGACGACCATGTTGTTGACGAGGCTGCGGGTGAGCCCGTGCAGCGACCGGTTCTCCCGCTCGTCATCCGGGCGCTCGACCACGAGGGTGTCGCCGTCCTGGCGCACCGTGATGGCGCCGGGGATCGGGCGCGACAGCTCGCCGCGCGGGCCCTTCACGGTGACGGTGCCGTTGAGAATGGCGATGTCGACGCCACTGGGAACAGTGATGGGCGCTTTGCCGATTCGACTCATGTCACCTCACCACACGTAGCAGAGGACCTCGCCGCCGACTCGGCGCTGGCGCGCCTCGCGGTCGGTCATGAGGCCCTGGCTGGTCGAGAGGACGGCCACACCGAGGCCGCCGAGGACGCGGGGCACCCGGTCGGCCTTCGAGTACACGCGCAGGCCGGGCTTGGAGACGCGGCGCAGCCCGGTGATGGTGCGGGCGCGTTCGCCGGAGTACTTCATCGTGATCGTCAGCACATCACCGGGTTTGCCCTCGGCCGCGGCCACGGCGAAGTCCTCGATGTAGCCCTCCTTCTTGAGGATCTGGGCCAGCGCCACGCGCTGCTTGGACGAGGGCATGCGCACGTCGTCGTGCATCGCCACGTTGGCGTTGCGGATCCGGGTGAGCATGTCGGCGATGGGGTCGGTCATCGTCATCGTCGGCCTCCTCTCACCAGCTCGCCTTGGTGACGCCGGGGACCTCGCCGGCATGGACGAGCTCCCGCAGGCAGATCCGGCACAGGCCGAACTTGCGGTAGAACGCGCGCGGCCGGCCGCACCGGCGGCACCGGTTGTACGCGCGGACCTTGTACTTGGGCTTGCGCTGCTGCTTCTGGATCAGCGCCTTCTTCGCCATCTGCTATCGCCCTTTCCTGGCCTTGGCGGCCTTCTTCACACCACGAACCGGCCCGCGCCGGCGTTCCTTGCGATCCACATCGGCCTCGCCCCGGGCGAACGGGAAGCCGAAGGCGTCCAGCAGGGCCTTCCCGCTGGCGTCGTCGGTGGCCGTCGTGACGATGGTGATGTCCATGCCACGGGTGGCGTCGACCCGGTCGTAGTCGATCTCCGGGAAGATCAGCTGCTCGTTGACCCCGAACGTGTAGTTGCCCCGCCCGTCCCACGACGTGGAGGGCAGGCCGCGGAAGTCACGGATGCGGGGGATGGCGATCGAGATGAGGCGATCGAGAAACTCCCACATCCGGTCGCCCCGAAGGGTGACCTTGGCGCCGATCGACTGCCCCTCGCGGAGCTTGAAGCCGGCGATCGACTTGGTGGCCTTGGTGACCAGCGGCTTCTGGCCCGTGATCGTGGTGAGGTCGGTGACGGCGCCCTCGAGCAGCGACGGCTGCTGCGTGGCCCGGCCGACGCCCATGTTCACCACGATCTTCTCGAAGCGCGGCACCTGCATGACGTTGGCCAGGCCGAGCTGATCTTTCAGTTGGGCCCGGATCTCGGCGTCGTAGCGCTGCTTGAGGCGAGGGCGCTCGATGGTGGCGGTGTCGCTCACGGGCGCTCCTCGACCTGCGGGCGTCCTACCGGAGGCCGCGCCATGACTGCGCCCGTGAGCGGTTCGCCGCTGCGCGGCGAACGACGCTCCGTATCTCTGATGAGCTCGCTGCGCTCGCTCATTTACCCGAGCACCTCCCCCGTCTTCACGGCGATCCGGACCTTCTTGCCGTCGTCGATCCGGTAGCCGATGCGGCTCGGCTTGCCGCGGCTGAGGATGGCGACGTTGGACGCGTCGAGGGGCATGTCCTTGTCGATGATCCCGGCCTGCATCGTGGCGCGCGTCGCCTTCTGGTGCTTCTTGGCGACGTTGACGCCTTCCACGATGACCTTGTTCTCGGACGGCAGGACGCGCATGATCACGCCGTCCTTGCCGCGGTCCTTTCCCTTCAGCACGACCACGTGGTCACCCTTCTTGAGCTTCATCACAGCACCTCCGGTGCCAGCGAGATGATGCGCATGAACTTCTTGTCCCGCAGCTCACGACCGACGGGGCCGAAGATGCGGGTGCCGCGCGGCGACTGGTCGTCCTTGATCAGCACGGCGGCGTTCTCGTCGAAGCGGATGTAGCTGCCGTCGGGGCGGCGCTTCTCCTTCTTGGTCCGGACGACGACGCACTTGACCACGTCGCCCTTCTTCACGGCGGCGCCCGGGATGGCGTCCTTGACGGTGGCGATGAAGATGTCGCCGATCGAGGCGTAGCGGCGGCGCGTGCCGCCGAGCACCTTGATGACGAGCACCTCCTTCGCTCCGGAGTTGTCGGCCACCCGCAGGCGGCTCTCTTGCTGGATCATCGGAGTTCCTCCGACGATCCAGCGGTCGCCCTCCGGCGACCCTGCTGAATCGCCGCATTGTTGGTTCGCCTTCGGCTCACTTTGCGCGCTCCAGCACTTCGACGATCCGCCAGCGCTTCAGCTTCGACAGCGGCCGCGTCTCCTGCACGCGGACGCGGTCACCCGGGCGGGTGTCGTTGGTCTCGTCGTGCACGTACAGCTTCTTGGTGCGCTGGACGAACTTGGCGTAGCGGGGATGGCGGACGCGCTCGACCACGGCCACGACGACGGTCTTGTCCATCTTGTTGGACACGACGACGCCCTCGCGGACCTTGCGGGCGGCGCGGGTCTTGGTGGCTTCCTCGGCCATCACTTGGTCTCCGTTGCTTCGGCGGCGGCGATCTCACGCTGGCGCAGGATCGTGTTGATCCGCGCGATCTGGCGGCGCACCTCGGTGAGCCGGCTCGTGTTGTCGAGCTGGCCGGTCACGTGCTGGAACCGCAGGTTGAAGTGCTCCTTCTTGGCGTCGGCGAGGGCGTCGACGAGGCGGTTGATGTCGAGGTCGAGCAAGTCGGCGGTCTTCTTGCTGGCCACGTCAGATCACCTCCTCGCGCGTGATGACACGGGCCTTGATGGGCAGCTTCTGGATGGCGCGCTCGAGGGCGGCCTTGGCGATGTCGCGGTTCGGGTACGACAGCTCGAACATCACCCGGCCCGGCTTCACCACGGCGACCCAGCGCTCCGGGTTGCCCTTGCCCGAGCCCATGCGGGTCTCCGCCGGCTTCTCGGTGACGGGCTTGTCGGGGAACAGGTTGATCCACACCTTGCCGCCGCGCTTGATGTGCCGGTTCATGGCGATACGGGCGGCCTCGATCTGGCGGGCGGTGATCCAGCCCGGTTCGAGGGCCTGGATGCCGTACTCGCCGTAGCT
>DASXAI010000452.1:0-6853 GCA_036406775.1 Acidimicrobiales bacterium | reverse complement strand
AGCGCTTGACGTTCTCGGTGATCCGTTCGGCCAGCAGCGGGCGAGCCATGTCCGGCGTGTTGCCGACGTGGGGCGTGATGATGCAGTTCGGCATCGACCAGAGCGGGTGGCCCTCAGGGAGCGGCTCGGGGTCCGTCACGTCGAGGGCGGCGCCTCCGATGACGCCCTGCTGCAGCGCGGCGACGAGGTCGGCGGTGACGATGTGCCGGCCCCGGGCCACGTTGACGATCCAGGCGCTGGGCTCCATCAGGTCGAGCTCGGAGGCGCTGATGATGCCCTCGGTGTCGGGCGTCAGGGCGAGCGCCACGACCACGAGGTCGGCGCCGGCGAGGGCGTCGGTGAGCCGGTCGCTCTCGAGCACCACGTCGGCCCCGTCCATGTCCTGAGCCCGGTTGCGCACCACGGTGACGTGGCAATCGAATGGGCGCAGCAGCCGCAGGAACGACTCCGTGATGCCGCCCCCGCCCAGCACCGTCACCTGGGCCCCCATCAGGTTGGTGCCGTGCGGCGGCTCCCATCGGTCGGCCCGGGCGTACGTGCCGAGGCCCCGCATCCCGGCCAGGGCCAGCGTGAGGGCGAGTTCGGCGACGGGCTCGGCGTAGACGCCCTTGCCGCATGTCCACAGGCGGTCGTCGTCGATGAGGTCCACGAAGGCCTCGACCCCCGCCCACGGCAGTTGCACCCAGCGGATCTTCGGGGCGTCCCGCAGGATCGTGGCCAGGCCGTCGGCGTCGGTGGGACTGCCCCAGACCAGTGCCTCCGCCTCGGCCACCGGCACGAGGTGACCGCCCCCGGCGGTGATGGCGTCGGCCATCCAGGCCGGCGCTCGGTCGGGCACCAGAGCGATCCGGGGTGCGTCGGTACTTGGCATGAGTGGGTCGGAACGATAGTCGCCGTAAGCGGACTAGGTGCCGGTAAGTGTGGCGGCGACTTCGGTGGACGAGTCGCCGGAGCGCCGCAGCACGAAGGCCACCAGACCGAGGGCCAACAGCGTCACGCCGAGCAGGACGGTGGAGGCCGCCGCCACGTCCGGGTGCAGGACGCTGCGCACCTTCGAGAACAGGTACATCGGGAACGTGGAGCTACCGGCCGTGCCGACGAAGGTCGAGACGATGGTGTTGTCGAGGCTGAACGTGAACGACAGCAGCCCACCGGCCAGCAGCGCCGGCGCCATGAGGGGCAGCGTGATCTGGCGGAAAGCGCGCGCCGGCGGCGCGCCGAGATCGGCGGCCGCCTCCTCGAGCGACTCGTCCAGCCCGGCCAGGCGGGCCCGCACGATCAGGGCGACGACGGCCGACGAGAACACGGAATGGCTGACCCACATCCGGATGAAGCCGTTGCTGAACGGTCCGACTGGTGAGGCGAACGGGCCGCCGAGCCGCACGAACCAGATCAGGTAGCCGATGGCATCGACGATCTCCGGCGTCACCAGCACGAGAAAGACGATGGCGAGGAACGGGATCCGCCAGCGGCCCGGGCGCCGGGCCAGGGCCACGCCGGCCAGCCCGCCGATCACCACGGCGAGGAGCGTGGAGCCGACGGCGGCGGTGAGCGAGTGCTTGATCGACTGGGTGAGCTGCTCGTTGTTCCAGAACTCCGGGTACCACTGCGTGCTCCACCCGGCCCAGCCGCCCAGCAGGGCCGAGCCGGCGTTGAACGAGTAGATGACGATGTAGATGATCGGCAGGAAGAGGAATCCGTAGACGAACACCGACCACACGGCGAGGCCGATCGACGAGACATCGAACCGACGGCGCCGGCGCGGTGGCGGCGTCTCCGGCTCGGCCGGCACGATCGTCCCCGGCTCGGCCACCGGGGCGTCGAGCACGGGCCCGGCCGCGCCCACACCCGCCGGTGCCACCACGGACGGAGGCGGCGTCCAGGTCCGGCTGCGCGCCGGGAGCTCGACACCGTCGATGTCGATCCGGCGCTGGCGCCGGACGACGGCTTTCACGCTCAACGCCACGATGGCCACCAGCGCGATGGCGGCCAGGACCATCCCGATGAGGAGCATGGCCATGGCCGAGCCGCGGGCCCAGTTCTGCGCCGCCTGGAACTGCGACGCCACGAGGGCGCCTACCATGTTGCCCTGGAGCCCACCGAGCACCGACGCCGTGATGTAGTCGCCCGACAGCGGGATGAACACCAGCAGCAGCCCGGCGACGACGCCCGGCATGGCGAGCGGGAGCGTCACCTGGAGAAACGTACGGATGCGCCCGGACCCGAGGTCCTTGCTGGCCTCCCGCAGGGCCGGGTCGATCCGGTCGAGGGCCACGAACAGCGGCAGGATCATCAGCGGCAGGTAGTTGTAGACAACCCCGAGCTGCACCGCCCCGGCCGAGTCGAGGAAGTTGAACGGCGTGTCCCGTACCCCGACCGTCTGCAGCCAGTTCGACAGGAAGCCCTTCGGCGCGAACACGATGCGCCACGCGATCGTGCGTACGAGGAAGCTGGTCCAGAACGGCACGATCACGAGCGCGAGAAGGACGCCCTTCCACCGCCGGCTCACGCGCACGGCGAGGAAGTAGGCGATGGGGAAGGCGATGACGAGGCACAGCAACGTGCCGATCACCGAGATCCGCAGCGTGCGCACGAACGTCTCGGTGAACGGTGCCTTCAGCGCCTCCGAGTAGCGGTCGAACGACAGGTGGTCGGTGGCGATCGCCTTCCCGCCGGCCGGCTTGTACCCGAGGCTGTAGAAGCCGATGAAGCCGAGCGGGACGAGGAAGAAGACCAGGTACCAGACCCACGCCGGCAGGGCCAGGGCGAACCGCGGCGCCCGCAGGCGCCAGCGGCTCGAGGGCGGCCCGGTCCCGGCAGAGGTGGCGACGGTCACGCGCCGGTCAGCTCCCCGCCGCCGCCTTGACCTTGTTGTAGATGTCGACCTGACGTTCCTGAGCGTCGAGCTTCTGGCCCGTCAGCGTGCTCACCTCGGCGGGTGTGAGGAACACGATCTCCTTGTACTTCATGTCGGCGACCTTGTCCTCCACGCCCTTCACGCCGGGGTTGTACCCGTGGTACAGGGTGTCGGTGGCGGAGTTGTCGGGGTCGAGGATGAAGTTCATGAAGTTGTAGGCGGCGTCGACGTTCTTGGCGCCCTTCACGATGCACCAGTTGTCCATCCAGAGCTCGCTCTTGGGCTTACCGATGGAGTACGTGTACTTCTTCGGGTCGCCGCCCGCCTCTTCCACCTTCAGCAGCCCTTGGCGGGCGTCGCCGTTGAACACCTGCGAGAGGACGTAGTTGCCCTGGGTCAGGTTGATGCCGGGATACGAGTCGAGCGCCTTCAGATGGGGCGCCAGTTCCTTGGTGAGGTACTGCTCGGCGGCATCGAGGTCGGCGGGATTGGTGGTGTTCCAGTCGATGCCCTTGGCCCAGAAGTAGAGGCCGGTGACATCGGCCGGCGAGTCGATGATGCTCACCTTGCCGGCCACGCCCTCGGACTTGGCGGCGTCGAGGAACTCCTGCCACGAGTTGATGGGCGTCGTGATGACGGTGTTGTCGTAGATCCAGCCGGTGGTGCCCCAGTCCTTGCACACCGAGTGCTTGTTGCCCGGATCCCACGGCTGATTCGTGTAGACCTGCTCGAGGTTGGCGAAGTTCGGGATGCGGGAGACGTCGATCTCCTCGAGGAGGCTCTTCGACACCATCTGCGGGATGTAGACGCCCGTCGGCACCACCATGTCGTAGCCCGACGTGCCGCCGCCCGCCTCGAGCTTGGCGATGGCGTCCTCGTTCGAGTTGTACACGTCGATGGTGATGTCACCGAACTTCTTCATGAGGTCGGGATCGTCGTACTCGGCCCACGTGAAGAGGTTGAACTTGTTGGCGCCCGAGTTGCCACCGCCCGATGCGGCGGCGCCCGCCGACGTCGACGCGCCGCTCGACGACCCGGAGTTGTCGCCGCCGCAGGCGGCCAGGATCGCGGCCGCGGCCACGCCGCCCAGGCCGACCTCCAGGAAGCGGCGACGGGAGATGCCCGCCACGACTCGCTGCAAGGTGGCCGGCGGCACCAGGATTTTCATTCCGTCGTCACTCATTCGTCCTCACTTGTTCGTCCTCCATTGGGGTTCGGGATGGCGGCCGCTCACTCGGCGGCCGGGTCGACGAGCACCAGCGCCGTCTGGTTGGCCGAGAACAGCCGCACGTCGTCGGGCGCCCATGTGCACCACACGTCGTCGCCCGGCTCGAGCCGGTGGGCCCGGTCGCGCGGCTGGCGGCAGAGCAACTCGCGCTCGTCGGCGCACCGCACGACGTACTGCATCACGTCGCCCAGATGGGACACGCCGGCCACCACGCCAGGCACGGCGTTGGCGACAGCGCCCGGGTCCTCGGTGGTGAGGGTCATGGACTCGGGACGGACCGCGGCCAGTCCGGCGTCGCCGCGGGTGAGGTCGTCGGCCGAGTGGGCCGCCTGCACGTGGAAGCCGTCGCCGTCGAGGGCGTCGCAGTCGCCGGTGGCGGTCCCGGGCAGGAAATTGTTCTGACCGATGAACCCGGCCACGAAGGCCGACACCGGTTGGTCGTAGATGGTGTCGGGATCGGCGAGCTGCTCGATATGGCCGTCGAGCATCACCGCGATGCGGTCGGACATCGACAGCGCTTCTTCTTGGTCGTGCGTCACGAAGACGAACGTGATGCCGACCTCCCGCTGGAGCAGCTTGAGCTCGACCTGCATCTCCTGGCGGAGCTTGCGGTCGAGGGCGCCGAGCGGCTCGTCGAGGAGCAGCACGGAGGGCCGGTTCACCAAGGCCCGGGCGAGGGCCACGCGCTGCTGCTGGCCGCCCGACAGTTGCCGGGGCTTGCGCTTGGCCAGCGGTGTCATCTTCACCATGTCGAGCGCCTCGGCGACCTTGCGGCGCATGACGGCGCGATCCTCACGCTTCTGGCGCAAGCCGTAGGCGACGTTCTCGGCCACGGTCATGTGGGGGAAGAGGGCGTAGTGCTGGAAGACGGTGTTCACGTCGCGTTTGTGGGCCGGCACGTCCTGGACGTACTGACCGCTGATGCGGATCCAGCCTTCGTCGGGCTGCTCGAAGCCGGCGAGCATGCGCAGCGTGGTGGTCTTGCCGCAGCCGCTCGGACCGAGGAGCGACATGAACTCACCCGCCCGCATCTCCAGGTCGATGTGATCGACCGCCACCGTCGAGCCGAACCGCTTCGTGACGGCGTTCAACTCGACGGAGCCCCGCTCGCCCGTCACTCTTGCGTCCAGCCCTCCCCGTGCACCTGACCGATCCTAGGAGATGGCGCCTGGTGCCAAGATCGCGACATGAGCATCGCCATCACCACACGTCGCGCCAACTTCATCGGGGGCGCCTGGGTCGACACCGTCGACGGGCGCACCGATCCCGTGGTGGATCCGGCGACGGGAGAGGTGATGGCCGAGGTCGCGTCGTCCGGAACGCCCGACGTCGACCGCGCTGTCGAGGCCGCCGCCGCCGCCTTCGATCGGTGGGCCGGCGCCACGCCGGCGGAGCGGGCCCTCGCCCTGAGCCGGTTCGCCGATGCGGTGGAGGCCGACACCGACGAGCTCGTCCGGATCGAGAGCCAGAACGTCGGCAAGCCGATCGCCGCCACGCCGCCCGAGGTCGAGCTCCTCGTCGACAACCTCCGCTTCTTCGCCGCCGGCGCCCGAGTGGCGAGCACGCAGGCGCCCGGCGAGTACCTCGGCGGGTACACGTCCCTGCTGCGGCGCGAGCCACTGGGCGTAGCCGGCCTCATCGCGCCGTGGAACTACCCGATGATGATGGCGGGCTGGAAGGTCGGTCCGGCGCTGGCCGCCGGCTGCCCCGTCGTGTTGAAGCCGTCGGAGCTGACCCCCCTCACCGCGCTGCGGCTGGCCGAGTTGGCGGCCGACATCTTCCCGCCCGGGGTGTTCAACGTGATCACCGGCGACGGCGAGCACTGCGGAGCCGCCCTCGTGGCCCACCCGAAGGTCGCCATCGTGTCACTGACGGGCGAGGTCGCCACCGGCCAGGCCATCATGCGCGCCGCCGCCGACACGCTGAAGCGGGTCCACCTCGAGCTCGGCGGCAAGGCGCCCGTCGTCGTGTTCGACGACGCCGATCTGGAGGCCGCCGTGGCCGGCGTTCGCGCCTTCGGCTACTACAACGCCGGGCAGGACTGCACCGCCGCCACGCGCGTGCTCGCCGGACCGGGTATCCACCACGACTTCGTGTCGGGCCTGTCCGAGGCGGCCCAGTCGCTCGTCGTCGGCGATCCGGGCGATGCCGCCACCGAGTTGGGGCCGGTCGTGTCGGCCGAACAACGGACGCGAGTGGCGGGCTTCGTCGAGCGGGCCGCATCGGCCGGGGCGTCGGTGGTGACGGGCGGCCGGTCGCCCGACCGGGCCGGCTTCTACTACGAGCCCACCATCGTCGACGGAGCGGCCCAGGACAGCGAGATCATCCAGCGCGAAGTGTTCGGCCCGGTCGTGACGGTGCAGCAGTTCGCCGACGAGGACCAAGCCGTCGCGTGGGCCAACGGTGTCGACTACGGCTTGGCTGCCTCGGTGTGGACGCGCGACGTCGGGCGCGCCGTGCGGGTTGCCAACGCGCTGCGCTTCGGCACCGTGTGGGTGAACGACCACGGGCCCCTCGTGTCGGAGATGCCGCACGGCGGTTTCAAGCAGTCCGGCGTCGGCAAGGACATGTCCGTGTACTCGATCGAGGCCTACACCGAGCTCAAGCACGTGATGATCAAGCTCTGAGGCGATCGGGACGATGCGGCAGGGCACGGCGGCGCTGGACGACACCGATCGAGCGATCATCGAGCAGCTCCAGGAGGACGGGCGCCTCCCCTACACGCGGCTCGGCCAGGCCGTCGGGCTCTCCGAGGCGGCGGTCCGCCA
>DASXAI010000451.1:0-1728 GCA_036406775.1 Acidimicrobiales bacterium | reverse complement strand
GATGCTCAAGGAGATCGCCGAGGCTCCTGCGGGTGTCATCGGCTTCGAGCTCGAAGGCGAGATCACCGCGGAGGACTACAAGGACACGTTGCTGCCTGCGATCCAGCAGTCGGCCGCGAAGGGCGACGTGCGGATCGTCATCGTCATGCCGAAGTTCGAGGGCATGTCCGGCGGCGCGCTCTGGCAGGACCTCAAGATGGGGGTCGAGCACTGGGGCAAGTGGAAGCGCATCGCCCTCGTCACCGACGTCGAGTGGATGGCCCACGGAGTCCAGTGGTTCGGCTGGATGACCCCCGGCGAGGTCAAGCACTTCCCGCTCGCCGAGCGCGGCGCGGCCTTGCAGTGGGCCGCGGGCTAGAGACCTCCAGCTACGGGTCGGTCACGCAGAACTCGTTGCCGTCCGGGTCGCGCATGATCGTCCAGCGGAAGCCGTCCACCTCGTGGGTGTCGTCCTCGGTCGCCCCGAGTCCGCGCAGGCGGGCAACCTCGGCGACGCGGTCGTCGGCCGTGATGTCGAGGTGGACCGCGCCCGGCGCCGAGCGTTCGTCGTCGATCGTCTGGACGGTCAGCCGCGGGAACCCCCACTCGGCGTCGGCGACGACGATCTCGTCCTCCCAGGTCCGCCGCTCGGGCCAACCGAGCGCGGCGGCCCAGAAGTCGGCGAGCCGCTCGGGGTGGCGGCTCATGAACGTCACGTTGCGCAGACGCAGCATGCGCCATCCTCCCGCGTCAAGCGCTGAGCCCGCCGCGGCGTCGCCCGCCCGCTGACCTGTCGAGTCGCACGAAGGGACCGGCCTCGGGCCGTGACGACTGTGCATCGACGTTCGCCGGGTGAACGCGGCTGCACACTCGTCGGCCTGCCGGTGATCCGCGCCTCGGCGGAGCACGCCGGGCAGGGCCGCCGCCCTCATGCGACCAGGCTGGTGCCCATCATGTCGGCGTAGTTGGCGCGGTAGAAGCGGTCACGCTCGGCCGGGCTCATGTCGCCCATGTTCGACTCGAACCGCTCGATGGGGTTCTTGGTGCCCTCGGGGTGCGGGTAGTCGGAGGAGAACAGGAACAGGTCGTCGCCGCACTGCTCGGTCATCCAGCCGATGGGCTCGGTGGGGAACGGCGTGAACCAGAGCTGCCGATGGACGTAGTCGCTCGCCCGCTCGGGCAGCGCCTTCAGCGTCGGCTCGGTCTTGCCGAACGTCGCCTGGCAGATGTCGAGGCGACGCAGCCACGGCACGACCCACATCGCCCCCTGCTCGATGCAGCCGCCCCGCAGCCGGGGGTGCAGGTCGAGCACGCCGTCGAGGACCATCGCCGACAGGAACTGCTCGGGCACCTGGTACATCGCCATGTAGTCCTTGCCCCGCACGTTCTCGCCGCCACCGAGGAAGTCGCTCACCGGCCGGCCGTTGTCGTGGAAGGCCCGCTTGAGCATCCGTCCCGCCCCGCCCACGTGCAGCATGAACGGCACGTCGCGGTCGGCGAGCACGGCCCAGAAACGGTCGTAGTCGGGGTGCGTCGGCGACACGCCCGAGCCGGGGTGCGACGGGACGAGGATCGCCCGGCAACCGCCGTCAAGAGCCTCCTCGAGCACAGCCACAGTCCGCTCCGGCGTGGTCCACTGGGTCTGCCCGACGGGCACGAGGCGGGGGTCTTCGGAGCAGAAGTCGACCATGGCCCGGTTGTGGGCGCGCAGCCCGCCGTCGACCACATCCGCGTCGTCGCCCATGAACT